>NZ_VMLT01000066.1:0-9326 GCF_013276815.1 Streptococcus sp. 1055
GCTAACAGCTGAAGATAAAGCCTGTAACCATGCGCTATCTAAGGAGAGAATCAAGGTTGAGAGTATTTTTGACAAAGTATAGTAGATTGAAACTAGAATAGTACACCTCTACTTCTAAAACATTGTTAGAAATCGATTTGACTGTCTTGATTGATTTGTCCCGTTCTTATTTCATTTCACTATGAAAACGTTTAAAATAGTTTTCAACAACCTATCGAAATCATCGTAAACGCTTCGGATTACGAATGAATTTGATTGCTGGCATTATCAATCATGAACTAGGATTCTAGTTTTGCAGGAAGTCTAATATTGTTATAAAATGATTTGAATTCCAAAATCACATTGTTCCGTCCGTATTTTATTTTACTGTATGTCTTCCTAAGCTCCAAAGTTTCTGCGTCAAATTTCCTATTTTCACTGTAGTCTTTGACATTTCGAACGACAATTTGAATCATATATTCAAAAAAATGAAAAATTTGTGCCAACAAGCCTAAATATTCTGAAAATTTGTTTGATTTTTAATGGATAATGTGATATAATGGTTGTCAATCTATAATTCACATAAACAGAGGAGTAGAAAATGAAAAAAAATCGTGTATTTGCTACAGCAGGTCTTGTTTTATTAGCAGCAGGTGTACTTGCAGCATGCAGTTCTTCAAAATCATCTGATTCATCAGCCCCTAAAGCTTATGGCTATGTTTATACAGCAGACCCAGAAACCTTGGACTACCTGATTTCAAGTAAAAATAGTACAACAGTAGTGACTTCAAATGGGATTGATGGTTTATTCACTAACGATAATTACGGTAATCTTGCTCCTGCAGTTGCAGAGGATTGGGAAGTCTCTAAGGATGGTTTGACCTACACTTATAAGATTCGTAAAGGGGTTAAATGGTTTACCTCTGATGGAGAAGAATATGCAGAGGTGACGGCTAAAGATTTCGTGAACGGCTTAAAACACGCAGCAGATAAAAAATCAGAAGCTATGTATCTAGCTGAAAACTCGGTTAAAGGCTTGGCAGATTATCTATCAGGAACTTCAACAGATTTTTCAACAGTTGGTGTCAAGGCGGTTGATGATTATACGTTACAATACACTTTGAACCAGCCTGAACCGTTCTGGAACTCTAAGTTGACCTATTCTATTTTCTGGCCTCTGAATGAAGAATTCGAAACATCAAAAGGAAGCGATTTTGCTAAACCAACAGATCCGACATCCTTGCTTTATAATGGGCCATTCTTGTTGAAAGGGTTGACTGCAAAATCTTCTGTAGAGTTTGTGAAAAATGAGCAATATTGGGATAAAGAAAATGTCCACCTAGATACTATCAATCTAGCTTACTATGATGGCTCAGATCAGGAGTCGCTAGAGCGTAACTTCACTAGTGGAGCTTATAGTTATGCCCGTCTTTTCCCTACCAGCTCCAACTATTCTAAGGTTGCAGAAAAATACAAGGACAATATCTATTACACACAACCAGGCTCTGGGATTGCTGGTCTGGGTGTGAATGTTGATCGCCAAAGTTACAACTATACTTCTAAAACTACCGATTCAGAGAAAGCAGCTACTAAGAAGGCATTGCTTAACAAAGATTTCCGTCAAGCCTTGAATTTTGCTCTTGATCGCTCAGCTTACTCAGCTCAAATCAATGGTAAAGATGGAGCAGCTTTAGCAGTTCGTAATCTATTTGTAAAACCAGACTTTGTTTCAGTTGGTGAGAAGACCTTTGGTGATTTAGTCGCTGCTCAACTTCCTGCTTATGGAGATGAGTGGAAAGGTGTGAATTTAGCTGATGGGCAGGATGGTTTATTCAATGCTGACAAGGCCAAGGCAGAGTTTGCGAAAGCTAAGAAAGCTTTAGAAGCAGATGGCGTTCAGTTTCCTATTCATCTGGATGTTCCAGTAGACCAAGCATCAAAAGGCTACATCGCCCGTATTCAGTCCTTTAAACAATCTGTAGAAACAGTTCTTGGTGTTGAAAATGTCGTTGTCGATATTCAACAAATGACAAGTGATGAATTCCTTAATATTACTTACTATGCTGCCAATGCTTCATCTGAGGATTGGGATGTATCGGGAGGAGTTACATGGGGACCAGACTATCAAGACCCATCTACTTACTTGGATATTTTAAAAACAACTAGCAGTGAAACTACAAAAACATATTTAGGATTTGATAATCCAAATAGCCCTTCAGTAGTTCAAGTTGGTTTGAAAGAATACGATAAATTGGTTGATGAAGCTGCCAAAGAGACAAGCGACTTGAATGTCCGTTATGAAAAATATGCAGCGGCTCAAGCATGGTTGACTGATAGTTCTCTCTTTATTCCTGCTATGGCTTCTTCTGGTGCAGCACCGGTGCTTTCACGAGTTGTTCCATTTACTGGAGCTTCTGCGCAAACAGGCTCTAAGGGGTCAGATGTTTACTTCAAATATTTGAAATTGCAAGATAAAGCGGTGACTAAGAAAGAGTATGAAAAAGCTCGTGAAAAATGGTTGAAAGAAAAAGCTGAATCAAATGAGAAAGCTCAAAAAGAATTGGCAAGTCATGTGAAGTAAATAATTTCTAATAGAACTTTCTCTCCATGAGGAGAAGGTTCTTTTGGGATTTTTAAAGGAAATAATATGAAAAAATATATTTTTATGCGTGTTTTGCGGTCATTGGTTTCGATTTTCTTAGTGACGACTTTGACCTACACGATTATCTATACCTTGGTTCCTCGAAAATTGATTTTCAAGCAGGATCCTAACTATAATAAAATTGCGACAACGGCTGATAAACGTGATAACTATGAAAATACTGTGTTTGAGCGTATGGGCTACATTGAGTATTACGATACTAAAGAGTTGCAAGAAAAGGCAAGTAGCATGGATTCTTCTGTAACAGTAGAAGCAAATGCGACCAATAAAGCTATTTATGAAAAGTACATCAATCAATTAGGTCATGGTTGGACCTTGGGAGAATTTACTGAAAGTGGTCAATTCTATGCTAGTCGTGAAATCCCCATTTTTGAACGTGTTTTTCACTTCTATGCTAACTTGATTGACATTGACCATACAAATAAAATCCAAGACCCTGAAAATCCAGACTTGAAACGCTACCTTCGTTTCGAAAATGATCCAGCTATCGGATGGTCATTGGTCGGTTCAGGAACTAAACATAAATATCTCTTGTACTTTAACAGTCAGTTCCCATTTGTGCATCAAAATTTTGTGAACATCAATTTAGGTGACTCTTACCCAACCTATGCTAATACACCAGTTCTTCAGGTTATTACTCAAGGTCAAGGACAAACCAAAACTGCCCAAGTTCAGTTCCCAACAGGTAAGAAAACGTCTTCTGTAAATATTTACTCAAGAACCTACAAGTCACCTAGTCAGGCTGACTCTCGTGAAGTAGCTAGCTATGGGAAAGATGATCCTTATACAGCGACTGAAAGTAATTACCAATATCCATCTATGATTGTCAGCTCTGCTATTACTGGTTTGATTGGTTTGGTGATTTCTTATGCGATTGCAGTGCCACTTGGTTCAGCCATGGCTCGTTTCAAGAACACTTGGATTGATAGCTTCTCAACAGGGGCTTTGACCTTCTTGCTTGCTCTTCCAACCATTGCCTTGGTTTACATCGTTCGATTGATTGGATCATCTATTGGTCTTCCAGATTCGTTCCCTATCTTGGGAGCTGGAGATTGGCGTTCTTACGTTTTACCAGCAGTCATCCTTGGTTTGTTGGGTGCTCCTGGTACAGCTATTTGGATTCGTCGTTACATGATTGACTTGCAATCTCAAGACTTTGTTCGTTTCGCTCGTGCAAAAGGTTTGTCTGAAAAAGAAATTTCAAACAAACACATCTTTAAAAATGCCATGGTTCCGCTGGTTTCAGGAATTCCTGGTGCTATTATTGGGGTTATCGGTGGTGCAACCCTTACTGAAACAGTCTTCGCCTTCCCAGGTATGGGTAAAATGTTGATTGACTCTGTAAAAGCATCTAATAACTCTATGGTCGTTGGTCTTGTCTTCATCTTTACATGTATTTCTATCTTCTCACGTCTTTTGGGAGATATTTGGATGACTATTATTGACCCACGTATTAAATTGACTGAGAAAGGAGGCAAATAATGTCTACAATCGATAAAGAAAAATTTCAGTTTATAAAACGTGACGATTTTGCCTCTGAAACTATTGATGCGCCAGCATATTCTTACTGGAAATCAGTGTTTAGACAATTTATGAAGAAAAAATCAACTGTAGTCATGTTGGGAATCTTGGTAGCCATCATTTTGATGAGTTTCATCTACCCAATGTTTTCTAAGTTTGATTTCAATGATGTCAGCAAGGTAAACGACTTTAGTGCTCGTTATATCAAGCCAAATGCTGAGCATTGGTTCGGTACAGACAGTAACGGTAAATCACTCTTTGACGGTGTCTGGTTTGGAGCTCGTAACTCTATCCTTATTTCTGTGATTGCGACAGTGATTAACTTGGTTATCGGTGTTTTTGTCGGTGGTATTTGGGGAATTTCAAAATCAGTTGACCGTGTCATGATGGAAGTTTATAACGTCATCTCAAACATCCCATCTCTTTTGATTGTCATTGTCTTGACTTACTCAATCGGAGCTGGATTCTGGAATCTGATTTTTGCTATGAGTGTGACGACATGGATTGGGATTGCCTTCATGATCCGTGTGCAAATCTTGCGTTATCGTGATTTGGAATACAACTTGGCGTCACGTACTTTGGGAACACCAACCTTGAAGATTGTTGCCAAAAACATTATGCCACAATTGGTATCTGTTATTGTGACAACGATGACTCAAATGCTTCCAAGCTTTATCTCATACGAAGCCTTCTTGTCTTTCTTCGGTCTTGGATTGCCGATTACAGTGCCAAGTTTGGGTCGTTTGATTTCGGATTATTCACAAAACGTAACAACCAATGCTTACTTGTTCTGGATTCCATTGACAACCCTTGTTTTGGTATCCTTGTCCCTTTTCGTAGTTGGTCAAAACTTAGCGGATGCTAGTGATCCACGTACACATAGATAGGAGTAGAAATGACAAAAGAAAAAAATGTAATTTTGACTGCTCGCGATATTGTCGTGGAATTTGACGTTCGTGACAAAGTATTGACAGCCATTCGCGGCGTTTCCCTTGAACTAGTTGAAGGAGAAGTATTAGCCTTGGTAGGTGAGTCAGGATCAGGAAAATCTGTTTTGACAAAGACCTTCACAGGTATGCTCGAAGAAAATGGTCGCATTGCCCAAGGTAGTATTGACTACCGTGGTCAGGATTTGACAAATCTATCTTCTCACAAGGATTGGGAACAAATTCGTGGTGCTAAGATTGCGACTATCTTCCAGGATCCAATGACTAGTTTGGACCCCATTAAAACAATTGGTAGCCAGATTACAGAAGTTATTGTAAAACACCAAGGAAAAACAGCCAAGGAAGCAAAAGAATTGGCCATTGACTACATGAATAAAGTTGGAATCCCAGACGCAGATAGACGTTTTGATGAATACCCATTCCAATATTCTGGAGGAATGCGTCAACGTATCGTTATTGCGATTGCCCTTGCCTGCCGACCTGATGTCTTGATCTGTGATGAGCCAACAACTGCCTTGGATGTAACCATTCAAGCTCAGATTATTGATTTGCTAAAATCTTTACAAAACGAGTATCATTTCACAACAATCTTTATCACTCACGACCTTGGTGTGGTAGCAAGTATTGCGGATAAGGTAGCGGTTATGTATGCAGGAGAAATCGTTGAGTATGGAACTGTTGAGGAAGTCTTCTATGACGCTTGCCATCCATATACATGGAGTCTCTTGTCTAGCTTGCCTCAGCTTGCTGATGATAAAGGGGATCTTTACTCAATCCCAGGAACACCTCCGTCACTTTATACTGACTTGAAAGGGGATGCCTTTGCCTTGCGTTCTGACTATGCAATGCAGATTGACTTCGAACAAAAAGCTCCTCAATTCTCAGTATCAGAGACACATTGGGCTAAAACTTGGCTTCTTCATGAGGATGCTCCAAAAGTAGAAAAACCAGCTGTGATTGCAAATCTCCATGATAAGATCCGTGAAAAAATGGGATTTGCCCATCTGGCTGACTAGGAGGAAGGAAATGTCTGAAAAATTAGTAGAAATTAAAGATTTAGAAATTTCCTTCGGTGAAGGAAGTAAGAAGTTTGTCGCGGTTAAAAATGCTAACTTCTTTATCAACAAGGGAGAAACGTTCTCGCTTGTTGGTGAGTCAGGTAGTGGGAAAACAACTATTGGTCGTGCTATCATCGGTCTCAATGATACAAGTAATGGAGATATCATTTTTGAGGGTCAAAAGATTAATGGTAAGAAATCGCGTGAACAAGCTGCGGAATTGATTCGTCGTATCCAGATGATTTTCCAAGACCCTGCGGCAAGTTTGAATGAACGTGCGACTGTTGATTATATTATTTCTGAAGGTCTTTACAATCACCGTTTATTTAAGGATGAAGAAGAACGTGAAGAGAAAGTTCAAAATATTATCCGTGAAGTGGGTCTGCTTGCTGAGCATTTGACTCGTTACCCTCATGAGTTTTCAGGTGGTCAACGTCAACGTATCGGTATTGCCCGTGCCTTGGTCATGCAACCAGACTTTGTTATTGCGGATGAACCAATTTCAGCCTTGGACGTTTCTGTGCGAGCCCAAGTCTTGAACTTGCTCAAAAAATTCCAAAAAGAACTTGGCTTGACCTATCTCTTTATCGCCCATGACTTGTCGGTTGTTCGTTTTATTTCAGATCGTATCGCAGTTATTTACAAGGGTGTTATTGTAGAGGTTGCAGAGACAGAAGAATTGTTTAACAATCCAATTCACCCATATACTCAAGCCTTGCTTTCAGCGGTACCAATTCCAGACCCAATCTTGGAACGTAAGAAGGTCTTGAAGGTTTACGACCCAAGTCAACACGACTATGAGACTGATAAACCATCCATGGTTGAAATCCGTCCAGGTCACTATATTTGGGCGAACCAAGCCGAATTGGCACGTTATCAAAAAGGACTAAACTAGTAATGGTTTTATAATTTCCATGTCAATTTTTAGGCTCTTTGTCAACTGTAGTGGGTTGAAGTCAGCTAAGCTCGAGAAAGGACAAATTTCGTCCTTTCTTTTTTGATGTTCAGAGCGATAAAAATCCGTTTTTTGAAGTTTTCAAAGTTCCGAAATCCAAAGGCATTTCGTTTGATAAGCTTAATGAGATTATTGGTTGCTTCTAATTTGGCGTTAGAATAGTGTAGTTGAAGGGCATTGACAATCTTTTCTTTATCCTTTAGAAAGGTTTTAAAGACAGTCTGAAAAAGAGGATGAACCTGCTTTAGATTGTCCTCAATAAGTCCGAAAAATTTGTCAGGCTCCTTGTTCTGGAAGTGAAAAAGTAAGAGCTGATAGAGATTGTAGTGGTGTTTCAAGTCTTCTGAATAGCTCAAAAGCTTGTCAAGAATCTCTTTATTCGTTAAGTGCATACGAAAAGTAGGGCGATAAAAACGTTTATCGCTGAGTTTACGACTATCCTGTTGAATGAGTTTCCAGTATCGTTTAATAGCCTTGTATTCATGGGATTTTCGTTCAAACTGATTCATAATTTGGACACGGACACGACTCATAGCACGGCTAAGATGTTGCACAATGTGAAAGCGATCCAGAACGATTTTAGCGTTTGGAAAAAGTTGCCTAGCTAAGTCATAATAAGGACTAAACATATCCATAGTAATAATTTTCACTCGACATCGGACGACCCTATCATATTTAAGAAAGTGATCTCGAATGACGGCTTGTGTTCTACCTTCAAGAACAGTGATGATATTGAGCTTATCAAAATCTTGCGCAATAAAGCTCATCTCCATCTCCCGATTGAAACAGTCACTCCCCGGACTGTTTCAACGTCCCAAGACATAATCTTAGGCAGATTTCTAAAATTACACTCAAAGTGGAAGTCATTGAGCTTTCGAATGACAGTTGAAGTTGAGATGGAAAGCTGATGGGCAATATCGGTCATAGAAATCTTTTCAATTAACTTTTGAGCAATCTTTTGGTTGATGATACGAGGGATTTGGTGATTCTTCTTGACGATAGAAGTTTCAGCGATCATCATTTTTGAACAGTGATAGCACTTGAATCGACGCTTTCTAAGGAGAATTCTAGTAGGTATACCAGTCGTTTCAAGATAAGGAATTTTAGAAGGTTTTTGAAAGTCATATTTCTTCAATTGGTTTCCGCACTCAGGGCAAGATGGGGCGTCGTAGTCCAGTTTGGCGATGATTTCCTTGTGTGTATCCTTATTGATGATGTCTAAAATCTGGATATTAGGGTCTTTAATGTCTAGTAATTTTGTGATAAAATGTAATTGTTCCATATGATTCTTTCTAATGAGTTGTTTTGTCGCTTTTCATTATAGATCTTATGGGACTTTTTTTCTACAATAAAATAGGCTCCATAATATCTATAGGGGGGTACCCACTACAAATATTATAGAGCCGAAAAAGGCTGAGATCTAGTGTCTCAGTCTTTTATTTCTTGCGCTTTGCAAAATCTACAAATCTAAATTTCTCTAACTTATGGCGACTTTCGGTAAACTGAAATTGGCGTCCGTCTTGGAGATAGACTTTTGATTTAATCGAAACGACATAAGGGTCTTTGCCAATGTCCATGAGAATCTTGTCTCGGTCGCTTGAGTGGTCAATGGTGATTTCCTTCTGAGCATAATCAATAAGGAGTTTGAGGTCGTCCTCTATATAAGAATAGATGGACTGCTCAGCAATTTGGCGAGTGATATTTGGGATTAGTTCCATATCCAGATAGTCCGTATCCAGAACGGATACCAGATCATCCACCACACGCTGGCGGACCACCTTCCAAACCATACGAAATTCTGGGAAGCCAGTTATTAGTGAGGATTTTTTATCAATAATAATCTTGTCCAGACTGACCACGTTGGTTTTAGAGCGCAGTCCAAGTTCTTGAACTAGTTCTTGGTAGCTGGTTAGGTTGGATACAGGGAAATTGACGGTTTCTTCTTTGACGACTTGAGAACCTTGCCCTCTTATCTTTTTGATCAATCCTTCCTCTTGGAGGAGAGACAGAGCCTTTCGGACGGTATCACGACTCACTTGATATTGCTCCATGAGGTCATGCTCGCTAGGAAGGAACTCTCCGACAGCGTAAGTCTCGTTTTGAATGGTTTCGTTGATTTGCTTAAATAGTTGTTGATATTTCTTCATTTGGCTTCCTTATACTCTTCGAAAATCTCTTCAAACCACGTCAGCTCTATCTGCAAC
>NZ_VMLT01000067.1:0-4756 GCF_013276815.1 Streptococcus sp. 1055
CAAAACGGTGTTTTGAGCATCATGCGGCTAGCTTCTTAGTTTGGTCTTTGATTTTCATTGAGTATAAAAACAGATGAGTCTCTGTTTTCTTTTTATGGACTATAAATGTTCATCTGAAACTACTTTCAAGGATATTATTATACAAAAGAGTTTCTTGAAACTAAAATCTATTATACTACACTGTATTGAAAGCGTTTTAGAAATGAGGTATAATAAATTTGCTAACACTTATAAAAAGTGATAGAATCTATCTTTATGTATATTTAAAGATAGATTGCTGTAAAAATAGTAGCAGCTATGCGAAATGACAGATAGAGAGAAGGGATTGAAGCTTAGAAAAGGGGAATAATATGATATTTAAGGTATTCAAGACAAAAAAGCAGAGAAAAAGACAAATTGAACTACTTTTGACAGTTTTTTTCGACAGTTTTCTGATTGATTTATTTCTTCACTTATTTGGGATTGTCCCCTTTAAGCTGGATAAGATTCTGATTGTGAGCTTGATTATATTTCCCATTATTTCTACAAGTATTTATGCTTATGAAAAGCTATTTGAAAAAGTGTTCGATAAGGATTGAGCAGGAAGTATGGTGTAAATAGCATAAGCTGATGTCCAATAATTTGCTTATAAAGAGATATTTTAGTTTAATTGCAGCGGTGTCCTGGTAGATAAACTAGATTGGTAGGAGTCTGATCGGAGAAAGGAGAGGGGAAATTTGGCACCAATTTGAGATAGTTTGTTTAGTTCATTTTTGTCATTTAAATGAACTGTAGTAAAAGAAAGTTAAGAAAAGACAAACTAAGTGCATTTTCTGGAGTAAATGTCTTATTTCAGAAATCGGGATATAGATATAGAGAGGAACAGTATGAATCGGAATGTTCAAGAACGTAAGTGTCGTTATAGCATTAGGAAACTATCGGTAGGAGCGGTTTCTATGATTGTGGGAGCAGTGGTGTTTGGAACGTCTCCTGTTTTAGCTCAAGAAGGGGCGAGTGAGCAACCTCTGGCAAATGAAACTCAACTTTCGGGGGGGGGGGAGCTCAACCCTAACTGATACAGAAAAGAGCCAGCCTTCTGAGGAAGGAGAAAATATAACTCTTCCTGCAGAGCATGTAGAGTCTGTTTCAGAGACTGAACTTTCTGGCAATGAGCAAGAACATGAAGACAAGCAAGAAGAAAAAATTCCAAGAGATTACTATGCACGAGATTTAGAAAATGTCGAAACAGTGATAGAAAAAGATGACTTAGAGACGAATGATTCAAACGAAAAAAAAGTAGACTTGTCTGATGAGTTGGAGAAAGTAAAGGGACTCCAAAATGCAACTGTTCATGTGGAGTTCAAACCGGCTGCTGATGGTCCTAGTTTTTACAATCTCTTTTCTGCTTCCAGTACAACTAAAGTAAATGAGTACTTTACAATGGCAATCAATAATGGGACAGCTTTGATAGAGGGACGTGGAGCTGATGGTAGTCAATTTTATGGAAGTTATACAGATGCGCCTTTGAAGATTAGACCAGGCAAGTATAATTCGGTTACTTTTACTGTTGAAAGACCAAGAAAGGATAGTCCAAATGGTCAAGTTCGTCTTTATGTGAATGGTGTATTATCTCGTACGAATAAAAAGTCAGGAAAATTCCTGGCAGACATGCCAGATGTGGATAAACTCCAGTTAGGTGCAACTAATAGAGCAGGAGAACTGAAGTGGGGCTCAGATCTTTCTATTCGTAATCTGACTGTATACAATCGTGCTCTAACTCCAGAGGAAGTCAAAAAACGTAGCCAGTTATTTGATGTAACAGATATTGAACCATCACTTCCTGAAGGAGCTGTCTTGACAGAAAAGCAAGAGTTGTTTATGAGTGGTGTCAATGATAAGCCAAATAGTGAAGGAATTAAGAGTTATCGGATTCCAGCTTTGCTACGTACGGATAAAGGAACATTACTAGCAGGAGCAGATCAGCGTCGTCTCCACCATTCTGATTGGGGAGATATTGCTATGGTCGTTAGGAGAAGTGAGGATGGGGGAACTACTTGGCAGCCAACCTTAACCTTGACCAACCTGCGAGACAATCCAGAAGCAAAAGATCCGCAGGCACCATCTCCACTTAATATCGATATGGTCTTGGTTCAAGATCATACCACAAAGAGAATTTTTTCAATCTACGATATGTTTCCAGAGGGTCGAGCTGTCTTTGGAATGCCAAACAAACCTCAAAAAGCTTATCAACAAGTTGGAGACAAGCACTATCAATTACTATATAAACAAGGGGAAAATCAAGCATATACTGTTCGAGAAAACGGAGAAGTATATGATGCAAATAATCAAAAAACAGATTATCGCGTTGTAGTGGATCCAAAAGAAGAAGCCTACAGAGATAAGGGTGACCTCTATAAAGGAGAAGAGCTTCTTGGGAATATCTACTTTGCTCCATCTGCTAAAAATCCATTTCGTGTAGCCTATACGAGCTATTTGTGGCTTTCTTATAGTGATGATGATGGGAAAACATGGTCGCAACCAAGAGATATTACACCATCAATTCGCCAAGATTGGATGAAATTTTTAGGAACAGGTCCAGGTACAGGAATTGTGCTTAGAACAGGAGAGCACAAGGGTCGTATCTTAGTTCCTACTTATACCACCAATGCTATCTCCCATCTAAGCGGATCCCAGTCTTCTCGTTTGATTTATTCAGATGATCATGGAGAAACATGGCAGGCTGGAGCTGCTGTCAATGATGATAGGACAGTAGGCGGAAGGAAAATTCATTCCTCAACTATGAATAATAGTCCTGCCCAAAATACAGAGTCAGTTGCTGTACAGTTAAATAATGGTGATGTGAAACTCTTTATGAGAGGATTAACGGGTGATTTACAGGTTGCCACAAGTAAAGATGGTGGGCAAACTTGGGACAAGGAAATCAAGAGATACAATCAGGTTAAAGATGTTTATGTCCAAATGGCTGCTATTCACACCATGCACGAAGGAAAAGAATACATCATTTTAACCAATTCAGGAGGACCTAAACGGACGAATGGAATGGCTCATTTGGCTCGTGTAGAGGACAACGGAGACTTGAATTGGTTACATCATAGACCAATTCAAAAAGGAGAGTTTGCCTATAATTCGCTCCAAGAATTAGGAAATGGGGAGTATGGTATCTTGTATGAACACACTGAAAAAGGACAAAATGACTATACCCTATCATTTAGAAAATTTAATTGGGACTTTTTAACAAAAGATCCGGTATATCCAACGAGTGTAACTATCAGGGACGTTCGTAAATTGGAAACAGAAGAAGAGGATGCAGAACAAGGTATCTTAGCTATGCAATTTGATTCTGAGGTACTAGTGAATTCTATTCCGACTTTGACTTTAGCGAATGGACACAAAGCTACCTTCTTGACCCAAGCAGATCAAAAAACTCTACTTTTCACCTTTAATAAAGAAGATGCAGGTCAAGAAATTACAGGTCTATTGGCCGGTAGAATTGACAGTATGCATGATTTACCAGTTACACTAGCTGGCAGTAGAATTCCTGAAGATGCGAAAGAAAATCCTGTCGAGACCATGAATACAGTAAGAGAAAATGTATCTGAGGAGATGACAGAAAGGAAGTCAGAGAAGGATAAATTATCTTTGGGGTCTTCAGATAGAATGGTAGCAAACTCTCCTCTTACTTCTTTTGCTCCTCGTTACCTCCAATCTTATGTAGGAGATGTTATTAAAACTGAGACTAAAGTTCCAATAACGACTGGTTGGAAGCAAGAAAATGGTGCGTGGTATTTTTATACATCTGCTGGTGAAGTGGTGAAAGGCTGGCATCAGGAAGCGGATAAATGGTACTACTTGAGTTCTACTGGTGCGATGGCAACTGGTTGGGTCAGAGATGGTAATCAATGGTATTATTTGAGTGAGAGTGGAGCAATGTCTACTGGCTGGGTTGAATCCAGTGGTGTGTGGTACTATCTCAATGCTAACGGCTCAATGGCAACTGGTTGGGTCAGAGATGGTAACCAATGGTATTATTTGAGTGAGAGCGGAGCAATGTCTACTGGCTGGGTTGAATTCAGTGGTGTGTGGTACTATCTCAATGCTAACGGTTCAATGGCAACTGGTTGGATAAAAGATGGAGACCATTGGTACTATCAGGAATCATCTGGTGCAATGAAGGTAAATCAATGGTTCCAAGTTGGAGACAAATGGTACTATGTCAATGAAAGCGGAAGATTAGCGGTTAATACTATAGTAGATGGTTATAAAGTTAACTCCAATGGGGAGTGGGTCAACTACTAGAACCTTGGATGTTGATGAATAACTGAGACATGTTTTGTCCGTCATAGAGATAAAAAGTTTATTTAGATAGTTTTCGTAGAAATTTCTACTTTAAGAAAAAGTCAATTTAGATGAGCTCTTATTGCCGGGTAAATGCCTTGCTAGTCGTAAATAAACTGTATATTTCCGACTTACTTAGGACTGGATACCACTAGTCGCAACTTAACAGTTCGCTTTAAGTGTTAAAATGCATATAGCTAGTTATTGGTTATATGCGTTTTTGTTCTTGATTATTTTATTTCTGTCTTGGAATATAGGTAAAATTATAGTAAAATAAAATTCTGTAAATCATGTTGGTAGATATACAGGAAGAAGAGTGTATTGTTGACAATACAGCACATAGAATCCAACATGTCCTTATACTCAAAAAATCAAAGAGCAAATTAGGAAGCTAGCCGTAGCCTGCTCAAAACACCGTTTT
>NZ_VMLT01000068.1:0-43519 GCF_013276815.1 Streptococcus sp. 1055
ACCGTCTCCGTCTGTATCTACTGTTTCATTAGGTCCTACTGCAACATAGCGAGGATATCTTGAACGAGGCTGTACAATTCCAGCTACGACAGGTAATTGTGAAGCCACTACCCCATCTTGAACATCCGCTTCTATTTCCCACTTGTAAGCATTATGAGAAAAATTTTCCCATGAATTGATACCAAACAGTAACTGATTTTTTTCTTTCCACTCAGTTGGAATATAGGAACCTGAACCAACCTTTCCTATTTTTTCCCAAAATTCATTCCATTTTCCTTCGTTTCTAGGGTCAAAATCAGGATTAAAAACTAATTCTCTTGTCGCACCAGGAAATTCATGCACTCCCAAATCGTGCACTAATTTCCACGGCAATCCCCCTCCCCCTGTTTTTCCATCAGAATTATAAGTTCTAATCCTAACCGTCCGATGGTCCAAACCAGTTGGTAACCAAGCAGTAAGTCCTGGCCTAGCCCAGTATTCATAATTTTTATTGAAAAGTATTGTATATTTTACATGCTTGCCATTTTTTGATATCTCAGTCCTTACTTGTACTGATTGCTTAGCATTCTCAACTTCTTTAGGTGTATCCCCAAGATAGGTCACATTATCTACCGTTTCAAAATGAGCGGAAACGGTAGATATATCACTGCCTAAAAAGGAGAGTCCTACCAACACAGAAGCCGCGCCAAATTTAAATTTTCTGAGAGAGTAGCGAAAGGCTTTCTCTCCACCTTTTTTCTTATTTTGTATCAATTTCAACAATTATTTTTCTCCTTATGTTCTAAGTAATTCTTTCTGTGAACTCCAAGGCCAGCCAGCTTTTTTCTGACTTCAGAAAGCCTCAAGTGTAGCCGTCTGCTTCCTGGGTATCAATGATGGCAAAGACTCCTACAGGGCAAAAACCATGCTCTGGATAGTCCAAGCCTGGTAATAAGCAGAGGTACCAACGCCTGTAGATACATACCAGGTGCTCCTTCATCGCTCAAACCGCCATTATGTTGGATGACAATCCTATCGATAGCTAAACGATTGTCATCGCTATTCATGATTTCTTCGTCGACATCAGCGATAAGACCTGAAAATAAATCACCATTTATCCGTTTTGTTTTAACCTTAATCACCTCCTAGTTATCTTCCTTTAGGTGTTGAAACATTGAAATCTGCACTCTTTCCATTTCTAAAAAACCATCTACTAGCTACTCAACCACATCCGTACTGGTTAGACCATAAGCTTGTTTAACAGTCTCCGTCTAAACTGAGTTTTCTTTCAAATGCACCGAGACAAACTCAAGTTTCAAGGAAGTTCCTGTCTTTTAAGCACAAAAAACAAACCGGACCTTGAGTTGTTTTACGCTGTAAATTCCATTTTTTCATACTGCTTTCCAGTCAGGCTATTCTTTCCCTGACTATAGGTTTTCTTTTACCCCCTCGATTTTTCTTTCATTGGAGTGGAGTTTCCGCAGGCACACCCGCTTCTTTAGACTGGATGCCTTCCCACTTGATTATTTCGTCAGAGATTATCCCTTCACAGATCTTGACAAAGAATGTAGAAGGCTTGCTTTCACCTGCGTATTTATTTCTCAGTCAGACACTGGTAGAGAAACTTTTCTCGTTCTAAAAGTTGCGCTGCCTTCTGATAGGATATCCAGTGTTCCTTGCTATTATAAATACCAAGCAATCCCTCACAAAGCAACCCCATGCTTGAAAGCACAACAGAGACAAGGCGATAGTAATCGCCCGACATGGGAATGGCACAAAAAATCGCAATCAAAAAACCGGAAACAATCTCAGCAATCTCCAAGACCTTGTAGCGTCTGCGATGCTGGAAACTTTTCCCCTGAAAGCAGGTGATTTGCTTTTCCAATCACTCTGTCATATAGACTTCTTCTGGTGTCATATAGAACTCCTCTCTGTTTTGTTTACCACTATCATAATAATACATAATAGAAAGTGAATCAACTTGTAGATTGTAAAACTAGACTTCCTGCAAAACTAGAATCCTAGTTCACGGTTGATAATGCCAGCAATCGAGTTCATTCGTAAGCCGAAGCGTTTACGATGATTTCGATAGGTTGTTGAAAACATTTTAAACGTTTTTACTTTGGCAAAAATATTCTCAATCTTGCTTCTCTCCTTAGATAGCGCATGGTTATAGGCTTTATCTTCAGCTATTAGCGGCTTGAGTTTGCTGGATTTACGTGGAGTTTATGCTTGAGGATATATCTTCATGAGCCCTTGATAACCACTGTCAGCCAAGATTTTACCAGCTTGTCCGATATTTCTGCGATTCATTTTGAACAACTTCATATCATGACAATAGTTCACAGCGAGCTCCAAAGAAACAATTCTCCCTTGACTTGTGACAATCGCCTGAGCCTTCATAGCGTGGCATTTCTTTTTACCAGAATCATTCGCTAATTGTTTTTTAGGGCGATTGATTTTTACTTCCGTCGCATCAATCATTACCGTGTCCTCAGAACTGAGAGGAGTTCTTGAAATCGTAAAACCACTTTGAACAAGAGTTACTTCAACCCATTGGCTCCGACGGAGTAAGTTGCTTTCGTGGATACCAAAATCAGCCGCAATTTGTTCATAAGTTCGATATTCTCGCACATATTGAAGTCGCCATAAGAAGGTATTCTAGGCTTAGTTTAGGCTTTCTTCCACCTTTTGCGTGTTTAAGTTGATAAGCTGTTTTAATACAGCTAACATCTCTTTAAAAGTCGTGCGCTGAACACCAACAAGACGCTTGAATCGTGCATCAGTTAGTTGTTTACTTGCTTCATAATTCATAGAACTATTGTACCATATTTTGTTTCGCAGGAAAGTCTAATATATAAATAGCAACTTACGACTATTTACCCCACTGTACCTCCTATGAAGAATATACAGTCTAGTAATAATTATACTACCCCCCCCCCGAATTTTGCAAGGAAAAACATTTTATTTTTTCTGTTTTGTAATTCGAATGTGATAATGTCTTTAGTAAATCGAACGTGAAAATGTTCCATTTGATAAAATAGTCGTATGAAAAGTATCCAACTGAATATGAATGAAACGAAAAAATATCTTGTGATAAAAGCTATAGACCAAGGAAAGAAAACAAAGAATCGAGCCTGTGTCGAACTGAATCTTTCTGAAAGACAAAGCAATCGTCTGCTACTAGCCTATCAACAGAAAGGAAAAGAAGCCTTCAGACACGGAAACAGAAATCGAAAACCAAAACATGCAATCCCTGATGAAAGCAAAATAATTGCCCTCAATCTCACCATTTTTTTGGGACATCATCACTTTCGATTGACAGCATCAATACACTATAACTCTGCACATAAAAATGGAGAAGATGGCAATCCTCTTCTCCAAATATTAACTTCTTTACAAACCAACTATAGTTGACAAAGAACCTAAAATCAATTGATAACACAGGGTCAGGTCGGTCAATTCCTTCAACTGTAGCCCTGTCAATTCTTCCCATTTATCAATTTTGTATTGGAGAGAATTGCGGTGCAGATAGAGTTGCTGGGCTGTTTTTGTTAGGACAGCACTATTTTCCCAAAGGGAGAGAATGATTTCCTGAATCTGATCTTGATCCAAAATCATCTGGTGTAGACATTCCTTGATTACTCTCAAGTCCACGAGTCTTTCTCCCATACTCCAAAGATAGAGCTGAGAAAAAGTATGAACACCTTGGTGACCCTGACGCCACCAAGTCTTAAATAAATCTCTCTCTGCTTTAATCAAGTCTGATAGGGCTTGATGTCTTGCCTGAGACCAAACCTGACCCAACATGATTGACAGACGAAGTCCAAAGTCATATTCAACCGCTTCAATCGTATCAGATAAGATTGAACGTACAGAGGTGTACTTATCTTGTTGCAGCACGAAAACATAATCCTGAGCTCCGACCTGAAGCACCGTCTGACAATTCGGAAAAAGAGTCCGCATCATATCTAGCCAAGAAGCCAGATTTTCCTGCTGAAAATAGGAAAGATGGCAATACACCAACTGAATCTTTTTAAAAGTTTGCGGTGCCTGACCCTTCCCCTCAATCAGATAGGAATACCAAGGATTGAGCGAACGAGCCTGCTCCTGCTGGGTCAAAAGGGAAATCAACTGCTTTTCACGCTCACTGAGCCCAGCTTTCTCCAGCAAAATCCACTGCTGAGAAGCTAAAGGGAGAGTGAGATAGCCCTCTTTCTCTACTGGTTGGTCTGAAATCTGAGCCTCAGGAAACCAGTCTTGTAGTTCTTTTGTCATCATGTCCTAGCCCTCCACTTTTTGGATGCACCACCAAATCAAGCTCTCAAGACGTTCCAAATTTTCAGTCATATGGAGATAGCCCATCACAGCTTCAAAACCTGTGGACATGCGGTAAGTCACCACATCGGCATTTTTAGCCTTTGTGTGGCTATTGGTATTGCGGCCACGTTTGTAGATTTCTTTTTCTCTTTCCGTTAGGACTTGCTCCTCTAACATGAGGGAAATCAGGCGAGCCTGAGCTTTGGCCGACACATACTTGGTCGCCTCTTGATGGAGTTTATTGGGTTTTGTCATGCCTTTAAGAATGAGGTGACGGCGAATATACATGGAATACACCGCGTCCCCCTCAAAAGCTAACGCAATCCCATTAATGAGATTGACATCAATCACGCGTCCACCTCACTCCATCTTTGGTGTCAAGGAGCTTAATCCCTTGAGCAGCCAATTGGTCACGGATCTGGTCCGCTGTCGCAAAGTCACGATTGGCACGCGCTTCTTGGCGTTTTTGGATCAAGTCTTCAATCTCTGCATCCAAAACTTCCTCAATAAAAACAATTCCAAAGACATCTAACATAGCCGCAAGAGCTTCCTTAACACTTGAATCATAGTTACCTGAGTTAATCCATTTGGCCATTTCAAAGACGACTGTAATACCGTTGGCAGCGTTAAAATCTTCATCCATAGCTGCTACAAACTTATCTTTAAAGGTTTGTAACTCTTGAGCATCTACAGTTCCAGTAAATGGTTGCTCATAAGTGTTTTTCAGATACTTGAGATTGGTCTCAGCGTCTCGCACTGCCTTTTCCGTAAAGTTGATAGGCTTGCGGTAATGCTGAGTCGCAAAGAAGAAACGAAGCACTTGTCCATCGAGGGTTTTAAGGGCATCATGTACAGTAATAAAGTTGCCCAAGGACTTGGACATCTTGACATTGTCGATATTGACAAAGCCATTATGCATCCAATAGTTGGCAAAGATCTTGCCTGTTTTTGCTTCTGACTGGGCAATTTCATTGGTGTGATGCGGAAACTCAAGGTCGGCTCCACCACCGTGAATATCAATGGTATCACCAAAAATCTCTGTTGACATGACCGAACACTCAATATGCCAGCCCGGACGACCAGGTCCCCAAGGACTATCCCAAGAAATCTCGCCTGGTTTGGCAGATTTCCAGAGGGCAAAGTCTACAGGATTTTCCTTACGAGCCGTTTCTTCATCGGTACGACCTGAAGCACCTAGCTCCAAGTCTTCCAAGGTTTTATTGGCCAGCTTAGCATAGTTGTGAGATTTTTCCACACGGAAATAGACATCTCCTTGACTCTCGTAGGCAAAACCTTTTTCAATCAAGTCTCCCACAAAGCGGATAATGTCCGCCATAAATTCCACCACACGCGGATGGCGGGTCGCAGATTTGACGCCCAAGGCCGTCACATCCTCACGAAAGGCAGCGATGTACTTGTCCGCCACCTCCTGAGGCGTGATACCTTCTTCCTTGGCACGGTTGATAATCTTATCATCCACATCCGTAAAATTGGAAATATAGGCAACCTCATAACCACGGTACTCAAAATAGCGACGAATGGTATCAAAAGCCACTGTTGAGCGGGCATTCCCCACGTGGATATAGTTGTACACGGTTGGCCCACAAACATACATCTTGACCTTACCGTCCTCAATCGGGACAAATTCTCGCAAATCACGAGACATGGTGTCGTAAATTTTAATCATAAATCATAATCAGGAAAACCAAAATCAAAGAACACTTAGTTTCATCACTAAGAGTTCAAGTAAATTTCAGTCCGAATATCTCTACACTTCGGAATCCCTTGCTCCTTTCTCATTCAGATAAACCACCTGAGTCTGTTTGACAAAGCCAATTTTTTCATACAAACGTTTGGCACCTACATTGCTATCTTCCACTGCAATCTGAAATTCCTTGTCATTTTGCTCAATTAGTTGGTTGACGAGGGATTTTGCTAAGTAGCTTCCATAGCCTTTCCCACGTTCAGGTTCCAATATTGCTAAACCGTAGAAGTAATTCGTATCGCTCGATAAATCAACCGTGCAAGTCCCAATGACCTCACCGTTTTTTAACAAAATATACAAGCGACTTTCTGGATCCTTCAGAGCTTCAGCGACATATCTATCCACAACTTCTCTAGATTCATGTTCCTCTGAAAATGCCTGAAATTTTAACTGGCTAATTTGCTCCTGATACGAACTATCTGCTAACAAAACTTCAAGATTAGAAAGTTTTGCTAACTGATATGGTCTTCTATCCTTACCTAACCAGGTTTCTGTCTCTTCATCCTCGACCAATCCCCAATTATTGACAAAATCAGGATGACGCTCTAGAAAAATACGCTCTGTCTGAAAAGTGACTGAACAAATAGAGAAAGAAGCTGTTTCTTTCTCAAAACTCGTAAACAAAGCACGCGCAATTCCCTGACGGCGATGATCTGGATGAACCAGTATCGTCACTTCCACATCTTGATCATCTGCATAAACAGTTAAGAGACCAACAAGTTCGCCTTTTTCATAATAAAGGAAAAAGGCGGGCATGTTTGGGTCAAAATTAAGCATGTTAGAGAGATAGGGATCACGATAGGTACCGTCATAGTTTTGGCAACAGTTAATTAGTTTTTTCGCCTCAGATAACTCCTCTTGGCTTAACTTGTTTCTTGCTTGAATCATATAGGTATCCTCTACAAACCAGACGATCTATGACTGGCTTCTTTAGCCTGCTCGAGTTTATTAACATAATACTCTCGTTTTTCTTCGACTTCGTGAATGACAGGCTCATCCTTCTTACCATGAAGGCGGACAATCTTAGCCGGAATACCGACAACCGTCACATCACTAGGTACATCTGCCACGACAACTGCTGCTGCACCAACCTTGGCATTTTCACCGATTTCCACTGGTCCGATGACTTGGGCATGAGCCGATATGAGAGCTCCCTTTCGAACGGTCGGATGGCGTTTTCCAACATCCTTACCAGTTCCACCAAGAGTCACCCCGTGATAAAGAAGAACGCCTTTTTCAACGATCGCTGTTTCTCCAATCACCAAGCCTGAACCGTGGTCGATAAAGACACCTGAATCAATCTGGGCACCTGGATGAATCTCAATCTGAGTCCAAAAGCGCCAGAACTGACTGTGCATACGAGCCAGGAGTTTGAAGTCGTACTTCCAGAGAAAATGCGAGAGACGGTGGGCCGCCAAGGCCTTGACACCTGGATAAGTCAGCAAAACCTCCAAAGTGGTGCGGGCCGCTGGATCATTTTCTTTTACGATATCAATGGTTTCGCGCCACCACCCCATACATTTCTCCTTTTCTTACTCTGAATCTTTTGGTGTCTCTGTAAATTCTTTCTTAGGTTTGTGTTCCTTGTGATGACGTGGGCGGTGAGGGCGCTCAGACTTTTCACCTTTTTCATCATGCTCAGGTTTTGGCGGACGAGGTAGAAGAGCCTTCATAGAGGCATCGATACGGCCTTTTTCATCAATCTTGATAACCTTAACATCAACTTCATCCCCGATTTCTACCAAATCCTCTACACGATTGGTACGAGTCCAAGCCATCTCCGAGATATGAACAAGAGCATCTGTCTTATCAA
The DNA here is from genome assembly GCF_013276815.1 of Streptococcus sp. 1055. Classification (NCBI taxonomy): domain Bacteria; kingdom Bacillati; phylum Bacillota; class Bacilli; order Lactobacillales; family Streptococcaceae; genus Streptococcus; species Streptococcus sp. 1055. Next base: position 7,878 of record NZ_VMLT01000068.1, read on the forward strand.
AGAGGTTAACAAAGGCACCAAATTTCTCGATACGAACGACTTTAGCACGGTAAACTTCGTCCACCTTAGCTTCACGAACCAAACCAGCAATAATTTCTTTAGCACGATTGATGGCATCTTGGTCGCTAGAGTAGATAGATACGTTACCTTCTTCGTCGATGTCAATCTTAACGCCTGTTTCAGCGATAATCTTGTCGATGGTTTCTCCACCCTTACCGATGACAATCTTAATCTTGTCCACATCAATCTTGATCGTATCAATTTTCGGAGCAGTTGGAGCCAATTCTGGACGAACTTCTGGAATGGTTGCTTCAATGACATCAAGGATTTCAAAACGCGCTTTCTTGGCTTGAGCAAGAGCCTCCGTCAAGATTTCTGCAGTAATCCCTTGAATCTTGATATCCATTTGAAGGGCTGTAATCCCATCACGAGTACCTGCAACCTTGAAGTCCATATCTCCAAAGTGATCTTCCAAACCTTGGATATCTGTCAATACTGTGTAGTTATTTCCATCTGAGATAAGTCCCATAGCAATACCAGCTACTGGCGCCTTGATTGGCACACCACCAGCCATAAGGGCAAGAGTTCCCGCACAGATAGAAGCTTGAGATGAAGAACCGTTTGATTCCAAAACTTCTGCTACTAGACGGATAGCGTATGGGAATTCTTCCAAGCTTGGCAAGACTTGAGCAAGAGCACGCTCACCAAGAGCACCGTGACCGATTTCACGACGACCTGGCGCACCGTAACGACCTGTTTCCCCTACAGAGTATTGTGGAAAGTTATAGTGGTGCATAAAGCGTTTCTTGTACTCTGGATCCAAACCATCAATGATTTGAGTTTCTCCCATCGGAGCCAAGGTCAAGACTGAAAGAGCCTGAGTTTGTCCACGAGTGAAGAGACCGGAGCCGTGCACACGAGGAAGGAAGTCAACAACCGCATCCAAAGGACGGATTTCATCGACCTTACGACCATCAGGACGCACCTTGTCTTCTGTAATTAAACGTCGCACTTCTGCGTGTTCCATTTGTTCCAAGATTTCAGCCACATCACGCATGATACGGTCAAATTCTTCGTGGTCTGCATATTTTTCTTCATAAACAGCAGTCACTTGGTCTTTAACTGCTTGAGTAGCAGCTTCACGAGCCAATTTTTCTTCTACTTGAACCGCTTTTTGGAGGTCACTGTTGTAAGCTGAGATGATTTCTGCCTGCAATTCAGCAGCCACGTGAAGCAATTCCACTTCTGCTTTTTCTTTACCGACAGCAGCAACGATTTCTTCTTGGAAGGCAATCAATTCTTTGACAGCTTCGTGCCCTTTAAGAAGCGCTTCCAACATGATTTCTTCTGACAATTCTTTGGCACCAGACTCTACCATGTTGATAGCGTGCTTGGTTCCAGCTACTGTCAATTCAAGAAGAGATTGCTCTGCTTGTTCTTGCGTAGGGTTGATGATGATTTGACCATCTACATAGCTCACTTGTACCCCAGCGATTGGGCCGTCAAATGGAATATCTGAAATAGACAGCGCCAAGGATGAACCAAACATAGCAGCCATTGGTGCAGATGCATTTTCATCATAAGAAAGCACGGTGTTAATCACTTGTACTTCATTACGGAAACCTTCCGCAAACATAGGACGAATTGGACGGTCAATCAAACGCGCTGTCAAGGTCGCATCCGTTGAAGGACGTCCTTCACGTTTCATAAAGCCACCAGGAAACTTCCCTGCTGCATACATTTTTTCTTCGTAGTTGACTTGAAGAGGGAAGAAATCCCCAGTTGCCATTTTCTTAGACATAACGGCCGCAGTCAAGACAGTTGACTCACCGTAACGCACGACAACAGAGCCATTTGCTTGCTTAGCAACCTGACCAGTCTCTACAATTAACTCACGACCCGCAAAAGTCGTTTGAAACACTTGTTTTGTCATTTTAATCCCCTTTGGATTGATGAAATTATACGCCTTGCCTACAAAAATCAAGATACTAAGCCGTTAAGCAACTCAAAGGAAAATAGGAAATCGAACGACGGAGCGAATGCTCCTAGGTAGATTTATCTTTTTCCACAGAGTTGTAGGCGTGTTCAATTACTCAAGATACCAAGGACGTCAAGCAACTCAAAGGAAAATAGGAAATCGAACAACGGAGCGACCGCTCCTAGGCAGATTTATCTTTTTCCACAGAGTTGTAGGCGTGTTCAATTACACAAGATACTTTGGACGGTTCGGCTTGCCGAACATTTCTGTAGAAAAATAGGAAGGTGACGCCGCACTCGATGAGTGCTAGGAAGCTTATCTTTTTTCCTAAGGAATGAGGCCAAAATTCAATTCATCAAGACACAAAGCCGTTAAGCAACTCAAAGGAAAATAGGAAATCGAACGACGGAGCGACTGCTCCTAGGTAGATTTATCTTTTTCCAAAGAGTTGTAGGCGTGTTCAATTACACAAGATATTTTGGACGGTTCGGCTTGCCGAACATTTCTGTAGAAAAATAGGAAGGTGACGCCGCACTCGATGAGTGCTAGGAAGCTTATCTTTTTTCCTAAGGAATGAGGCCAAAATTCAATTAAGTATCTTTTTGATATTTCCCTGGAATAGTGCGGACGGGAGCTAAAATTATCCAGTGGATGATTTTAGAAATCCAATAAAATTTCAATGGTAATTTTTAATTACTTCGCCTTTTCATTTCTATGCTCAGGCTAAAATAGTTTCCCGAACTATTTTACTCTCAAAAATCCTGCCTTAGATAATAATATTGTTATCATCTAAGATACCACGATAGCGTGAAATATCTTTTAAATACTCACTCCGTTCGTGTTTTTTGAGACACACATTATCAGATTTTGCTTAAAAAATAATCAACTTTAAACAAACTTCTAAAACCTAAATACCCTCATCTTTGTATCAAGTACGTACAGAGTCTATTTTATCATATTTTTCTTAAAAAGTGCGGTCTTTACCATTAAAAAGGAACCATTCCCCTCACTTGAGAAGAATGGTTTTCTTTTTATTATCCTAGAGACTGGTGATTAAACAAAGCATGTGTTGCTTGATGAATGTATTTTGCTGTTTCAGCATTGTTCATGGTGTAAAGATGCACACCAGCCACATCCTGAGTTACCAAGTCCACGATTTGGTCCACTGCATAGGCAAGTCCTGCTGCTCTGAGCGACTCAGGGTCATGCTCATACTTGTCTAAGATGGCTTTAAATTTGCGTGGAAGATGGATATTCTCACAAGTCTTCAAGAGGCGGAGAGCCTGATTTCGATTCAGAATTGGCATAATTCCTGCATGAATGGGAACATCAATCCCAGCCAAGATGCACTTGTCTTGAAAATCATAGAAACGCTCATTGTCAAAGAAAAGCTGAGTTACGAGGCTCGAACAACCTGCATCCACTTTCTTCTTAAGATTTTGAATATCTGAAATCTGATTTGGTGAATCTGGATGGCCTTCTGGATAGCAAGCGCCAACAATATCAAAGTGAGGGGCTTGTTCCTTGATGAACTCAATCAAGTCCGTTGCGTAGCGAAAATCCTTTTGTGGTTCCACATCTGGAACAATATCCCCACGAAGAGCCAAGATTTTCTGCACCCCAACCTTGTCCAAGTCTGCAATGGTTTCAGCAACCTTGTCCTTAGTCAAATAGATGGCTGGCAAGTGAGCAATGGTCGGAATCGCTAAGTCATTTTGGATAAAATCAGCCAAACGAACCGTCGTTTCCTTGATATTAAATTTATTATTGCTGGCAGTTACACTGATAAAGTGAGGAGCCAACTCCTGCATATCTTGAAGAGCAGAAATAATGTTATCATTACCCACGACTGGGTTGGGAGGGAACACTTCAAATGAGAGTGACGGTGTTTGGCGTGACATAGTCAATATCCTTTTCTAGTTGATTTTTTCGTTAGCTGGATTCCTAGAATCCAAGTGAAACAGGCAGATTGACCAAACAGCGCTTCTAGAGAAATCCTTATCTTACAATTTCTCACGCGCAGCTTTAGCTGCTTCAACAAGGCGGATCAAGCTTTCTTTTGTTTCTGGAATACCACGTGTTTTCAAACCACAGTCAGGGTTGATCCAAACTTTCTTGCTTGGCACTTTAGCAAGGATGGCTTCGATTGTATTGTCGATTTCGCCTTCATTAGGCACACGAGGTGAGTGGATATCGTAAACCCCAGGGCCCACTTCTGTTTGGAAGTTTTTCGCTTTGAGTTCGTCCAAGATTTCAAGGTTTGAACGGCTAGCTTCAAAGGAAATAACATCTGCATCCATGTTGTCGATAGCTGGGATGATATCTGTAAATTCTGAGTAACACATGTGAGTGTGGATTTGTGTGTCTGGCGCTACTGTTGAGTGTACCAAGCGGAAGGCAGGAATAGCCCAGTCAAGGTAGTCTTCGTACCAGTCGCTACGGCGGAGTGGCAATTTTTCACGAAGAGCAGCCTCGTCGATTTGGATGATTTTCACACCAGCAGCTTCAAGGTCAAGTACTTCATCCTTGATAGCAAGGGCGATTTGGAGAGTTGAATCCTTGATAGAGATGTCTTCACGTGGGAATGACCAGTTGAGGATGGTAACAGGTCCAGTCAACATACCTTTAACAGGTTTGTTTGTACGACTTTGTGCATAGCTAGACCATTTAACAGTGATAGGGTTAAGACGAGTGACATCACCCCAGATGATTGGTGGTTTTACCCCACGCATACCGTATGATTGTACCCATCCATTTTTAGAGAAGAGGTATCCTGACAAGTTTTGACCGAAGTACTCAACCATGTCATTACGCTCAAATTCACCGTGAACAAGGACATCAAAGTCAATATCTTCTTGCCACTTGATCCATTCGTCAATCGTTTCAGCAAGGAAAGCGTCGTACTCTTTTTGAGACAATTCACCTTTACGGTAAGCCAAACGTTTGGCACGAACTTCTTTTGTTTGAGGGAATGAACCAATCGTTGTTGTTGGAAGAGCTGGAAGTTTGAAAGCTTCTTCTTGGATAGCTTCACGTTCTGCAAAGGCTGGCAAACGAGTGTAGTCTGTGTCTGTCAAGCCAGCGATACGCGCACGAAGTTCAGCATTTTCACCAACACGCTCAGTCGCAAAAAGTTCTTTGTTGGCTGCAAGAGCTTCTGAACCTTGACCATTGCGGATAGCATCCAAGTCACGGATTTCATCCAATTTTTCAACTGCAAAGGCAAAGTGGTTCAAGAGTGCTGGTTCAAATTCTTCATTAGCAGTTGTAAATGGCACATGAAGAAGTGAGCAAGAGCTTGTCAAAACGATGTTTTCAGCTGGGATTTGCTCAAGAACAGCCAAGCTCTTTTCGTAGTTGTTGCGCCAGATGTTTTTACCATTGACAATACCTGCATAGAGAGTCTTGTCAGCTGGGAAGCCACCTTTAACGAGTTCAAGAGTTTTCTTACCTTCAACCAAGTCAAGACCGATAGCATCTACTGGCAAGTTTACAAGGTCAGCGTAGACGTCACGAACATCACCGAAATAAGTTTGAAGCAAGACTTCAAGACCTTTTTTGTCAGCCAAGAGTTTGTTGTAAAGGTTCAAGAAGAGAGCTTTTTCTTCAGCTGTCAAGTCTTTTACAAGAGCCGCTTCATCCAATTGGATGCGAGTTGCACCAAGTTCAGCCAATTTAGCAAAAACTTCTTGGTAAGCAGCCACTAAGCTATCTACGAAGTCTTCTGCCTTCACACCTTCTTCAAAGTCTGACAATTGAAGGAAAGTGAATGGACCTACAAGAACTGGACGAGTGTTCAATCCAAGTTCTTTTGCTTCTTGGAACTCATCGAAAATCTTGTGACCTGCAAGTTTGACTTGAGTTTCTTTTTCAAACTTAGGAACGATGTAGTGGTAGTTGGTGTTGAACCATTTTTTCATTGGAAGGGCGCGAACGTCCCCTTTTTCTCCTTGATAACCACGTCCCAAAGCGAAGTAGCGCTCAAGGTCAGACAAGTCCAAGTTTTGAACTGAAGCAGGTACCACGTTGAAAAGGAAAGCTGCATCTAGGAAGTTGTCATAGTGAGAAAAGTCATTTGATGGGATTTCAGTGATGCCTTTTTCTTTGACGATGTTCCAGTGTTTAGCACGCAAGTCTTTTGCGGCTGCCAAGAGTTCTTCTTCTGTGATTTCTTTTCTAAAGTATTTTTCAGTTGTAAATTTTAATTCGCGGAATTCGCCCAAACGAGGGAAACCGATGATTGTAGTTGACATGATGTGTCCTCCAAAATTTGTTGTTGAAACTATCTTAACAGAAAAGAAATCATCTGTATAATTGTAAAAAATTAGGCTTTGATATAGTTTGAAACTATACCTCTGTTTTAAACAAAAGAAAAAGACCTGAGACAAATGCCTCAAATCCTTTGTGTAGCTTGTTTTATAGCTTTGTTTCAGTTAGACAGTTCAAACACGTTATTAGTAATTCTTATAAGTGACTATGGCTTGTTATTAGAAAAGACTATAGGTTGATTTTTCTTTTGTAATTCTGATATTTCCCTGAAAAGTGCGGACGGGAGCAACTTACTTCGTACTTTCATTACTGATTTTTGAGCACTTCGCTTTTTCATTTGTATGCTCAGGCTAAAATAGTTCCCCGAACTATTTTACTCTCAAAAATTCCGTTCTAGATAATAATAAATTATTATCTAAAATACCACTATGGCGGGAAATATCCACTAAAAGCTCACTTCGTTCACGCTTAATTAAAAAAGTTTGATTTTATAAAATTAAGATACTATAACTGTTAAATTTGTTAAAGTTTTCCAACTTCTTCCTATCAACTCTTTCTCTGTTCGAGGGGGACGACTGCTAGTGTCTTTCCTAAACTGGCTAGGACTTTTAAGACTGTGTCCAACTTAGGACTTGTCTTTCCTGTTTCCATCCTAGCTATGACAGGCTGACTCACTCCACTGAGTTCCTCTAGCTTTTTCTGACTGATTCCTTGCTTATTTCTGGCCTCAATCAACTCACTCATGATAGCCACTCGCATATCACTTTCAAGAATTTCCTCCTTGGTAAAGAGTTGAGACCTGACATCCTTCCAGTTACTCCCAATAGCACTATTCTTCATCTCTTAACCCTCTTTCTTTTACGTCTATGTATTTTTTGAAAAAATGAGCGAATTATAATTCGATAGATTGACCAGCGGGTTTAAAATTGGTGCTAGCTTGTTTCTTAAGCGCTTTTCCTTTTCTAGGGTAAAGCAGTTCCTGTTTGCTTAACCCCAATTTTACATGATGAATCCAATAGTAGATGGTAGAAATTCCCACGTTAACGCCCTTAGCCTTGACCATCATTTCAGGCGAAAATTTTTGGTTATGATAGTGGAGAATCTTTTCCTTTAGTTCCTTGGTCAATCTTGATTTCTTGACCGAGCGCTTGCGATTATTTTCATAAGACTGTTGAGCATAGTCGGCAGAATAAACCTCTTTGAAGCGCCCTTTTCCAAGACATTTTCGGACTGTCCCACGCTTGATTTCAGTATAGATAGTTTGAGGAGCTTTTCCAAGTAGAGAGGCAATTTCTCTATTTGATTTTCCCTTTTTCCATCGTTCGATTAAGCGACGACTATCGATTGTCAAATGTTTGCCTTTTGTAGTATAATTGTCTTGCATCTCCGTGACTTTTAATCATTTCAATCTTAAATTGGACTTTTTTTTACTTGGGTTGTACTTAATCTATAAGGAAGACAAGAAAAAGAGTATCAATCAAGTAAAGTCACAAAGTCACATTAGCTCCGAGCAACCATTGCAAATCGAGGTACTCATACAATGATTAAAATATTTCTCTCTGCCTTTTCTGTCATTCTCTTTGCTATCCCTATCATAGCTTATTCTTTTTTTCCATCTTCTAATCTTAATATTTGGCTATCTACCAGACCTATCTTGGCACAGATTTATGCCTTCCCCTTAGCTACTGCAACTATGTCTTCTATTTTAAGTTTCGTATTTTTTTCCCTATCTTTTTACAAGAAAAATAAACAAATACGGTTTTATTCTAGCATCTTGCTCTTACTATCGTTCATATTACTATTATTCGGAACAGATAAAACCCTTTCTTCCGTATCAAATAAGACTAAAACCTTAAAATTAGTAACTTGGAACGTCGCTAATCAAATAGAAGCACAACATATTGAGCGAATTTTTAGCCATTTTGATGCCGATATGGCTATATTCCCTGAACTAGCTACCAATATTAGAGGTGAGCAAGAAAACCAGAGAATCAAACTATTGTTTCATCAAGTTGGACTTTCTATAGCCAACTATGATATTTTTACTTCTCCACCTACTGACAGTGGAATAGCTCCTGTGACTGTGATTGTCAAGAAAAGTTATGGTTTCTATACAGAAGCTAAAACTTTCCATACAACACGGTTCGGGACAATTGTATTACATTCGAGAAAACAAAATATACCAGATATCATTGCTTTGCATACTGCTCCTCCTCTGCCAGGTTTAATGGAAATCTGGAAGCAAGACTTAACCATCATTCATAATCAATTGGCTTCAAAATATCCAAAGGCTATTATTGCAGGTGATTTTAATGCAACTATGCGTCATGGAGCACTTGCAAAAATAAGCTCTCATAGGGACGCATTAAATGTACTACCACCTTTTGAAAGAGGAACTTGGAATAGCCAAAGTCCAAAACTTTTTAATGCAACAATAGATCATATTTTATTGCCTAAAAACCACTACTATGTTAAAGATTTAGACATTGTAAGTTTTCAAAACTCTGATCATAGATGTATTTTTACAGAAATCACATTTTAATTATTTTATACTCTTCGACAATCTCTTCAAACCACATCAGCATCGCCTTACCTTAGACATATGGTTACTGACTTCGTCAGTCTTANNGCTAGCTTCCTAGTTTGCTTTTTGATTTTCATTGAGTATTATATAAAATCACCCCTCTAGTGTTCATAAACTAGAGGGGGAATTTGTATCATACTATCGTTTAACGCACTTCTGCATTGATTTTTTCTTCGAGAGACGCTTGGATTTTTTCCATATATCGTGCGACTTCTTCGTCCGTTAAGCTGTCTTCTGGATTTTGGAAGGTCAAGCTATAAGCCATGGACTTCATACCAAGTCCCAATTTCTCACCTGAGAAGACGTCAAAGAGTTTGATATCTGTCAAACGTTTCACGCCGGCAGCTTGGATAGCATCTACAACTTCTTGATGAGTCACTTCTGCCTTGAGGAGAAGGGCAACGTCACGGCTGACTGCCGGGAATTTGGTGATTTCTACAAATGGAGTCGCTGGCTGAAGCGCAGCTTCGATAGCTGAAAGGTTAAGCTCAGCTACATACGTTTCTGGAATATCATAAGCCTTAGCAGTGACTGGATGCACTTGGCCAAGGAAACCAAGAACTTGGTCACCGAGTGAAATCACGGCTGTTCGACCTGGATGAAGGCTAGCAATTTCAGATGTTGCTGTATAGGTTACTTGGAGTCCCAAACGAGCAAATAGGGCTTCAAGGATTCCCTTAGCATAGAAAAAATCAACTGGAACTGCTGCTGTTTGGAAATCTTTTTCAGCAACCAAGCCTGTCAAGGCAAAGGCAAAACTGTTGATTTCATTTGGAAGTTCTTCTTTTGGATTACCTGTTTGTTCAAAGACTTTTCCAATCTCGTAAAGGGCCAAGTTTTTATTCTTACGAGCCACGTTGTAGGCAACGGTATCAAGGATACCTGAAATCATATTTTGACGGAGGACTGAACGATCCACAGTCATTGGCCACATGAGTTCCGTAAGGTTACTTAGCTGAGCCGTAAACTCAACTGCTTTTTCAGGAGTTGTTAGAGCATAGGTGATGATTTCTGTCAAACCTGCTCCTTCAGCAATAGTACGAACTTGACGGCGGAGTTTTTGTGTGGCTGTCAATTCACCTGCTGTACCATCGTCTTTTGGTAGACTAGTTGGCAAGCGGTCATAACCATAGATACGAGCGATTTCTTCAAAGAGGTCAGCTTCGATTGTGATATCCCAACGACGACATGGGACTCTGACTGTAAAGCTGTCTGCATTTCCAGAAAGACCAAAGCCAAGACGACGGAAGACGTCTTCTACATCAGCATAAGACAGCTCAGTTCCGAGGACACGGTTAACATCAGCAAGGGTTGAAGAAACTTCTACATCTGAAGTATCAAGCTCACCCGCTGAAACGATGCCCTTACGCACCGTCGCACCTGCAAGTTCCGCAATCAGGCTAGCTGCCGCATCAAGGGCTTCATTAACTGTTGCCACATTAATTCCTTTTTCAAAGCGAGAAGATGACTCAGAACGAAGGTTCAGGCGACCACTTGTCTTACGGATAGATTTGCCATTGAAAACAGCAGCTTCAAGGACAACACGACTAGATTTTTCAGAGATTTCTGTTGCTTGACCACCCATGACACCTGCAAGGGCTACTGGCTTGTCTGCAACAGTGATGACTAGGTCATTCACGTCCAAGTCACGTTCTTCACCGTCCAAGGTCACCAACTTTTCACCAGCACGCGCTTCACGCACACGGATGTCAGTCCCTTCAAATGTGTCCAAGTCAAAAGCATGCATAGGTTGACCAAAGTAGAGCAGGATGTAGTTTGTCACGTCTACAACGTTATTGATGGGACGGATGCCTTCGTTCATGAGAAGGTTTTGCAACCATTGTGGACTTGGTGCAATCGTCACATTATCCAAGATACGAGCTGCATAGTAAGGCGCCTTGTCTGTATCAATGCCCACAGAAAGAACATCTGCTGCAGCTTGGTCAGTTTCTGAAAGAGTAAATTCTTTAAAGTTGACTGCCTTGTCATAGATAGCTGCCACTTCGTGAGCCACTCCACGCATAGAAAGGGCATCTGCACGGTTTGGTGTGATAGACAGTTCGATGATTTCATCATCCAAGTCTAGGTATGAGAAGACTTCCTCACCTGGAACGGCATTTTCTGGCAAAATTTGGATGCCATCTGCGAATTCCTTAGGCACAACTGAGTCAGAAATTCCCAATTCGCCAAGCGAACAGATCATCCCAAGTGACTCAAGACCGCGGATTTTCCCTTTTTTGATCTTGTAATTGTCAGCGATGCGAGCTCCTGGAAGTGCCACCATAACCTTGATACCAGCACGCACATTTGGGGCACCACAGATGATTTGACGGGCTTCTTCTTCGCCAACGTTAACCTGACAAACATGGAGGTGAGTTTCTGGCACATCTTCGCAAGACAAGACCTCACCGACGACAATTTTTGAGAGACCGGCAGCTGGTGATTCCACACCTTCTACCTCGATCCCTGTAGTTGACATTTTTTCAGCCAACTCTTGTGATGGCACATCAATGTCCACCAATTCTTTTAACCATTTATAAGATACAAGCATAATTTAGTTTTCCAGAATGACAGTTGTCACTCTGGTTCTTTTCCTTTCCTAACATTTCAATAGAAGAATCATCTTCTTACCTTAATTTCTTTCTCAGTAACCAATCCGTATCTACTTTTTGACCAACCATAAAATGATGTTGGCTAAATTTTTCAAAACCATATCGATTATAAAATACTTGAGCTTTTGTATTATGCTCCCAAACACCTAGCCAAGCCCAAGAAAAATTATTTTTGGTAGCAAGTTCAAGAGCGAATTCAAACAGTTGCTTACCGAATCCAAATCCTTGGAATTTTTGTAGCACATAGAGGCGTTGAATTTCAAAAGCATCCTCTAATTCTCTCTCAGTCTGAGCACTTCCCCAGTTGACTTTGAGAAAACCAGCTATCTCCTCTTCATGCATAATGAAATAGGTTTCGGATTCTGGATTTTCCAACTCAATTGACAAAACTCTCAGACTATAAGCCTCTTCAAAGTATTCCTGTAACTGCTCTTCTGTATTATCATGAGCAAATGTTTCACGAAAGGTTTGTTTGGCAATTTTAGCCAACACCCCAACATCTGCCTTTTCTACTTTTCTAATCATTATTTAAACTGTTCTGAGAAGCGGACATCTCCTTGGTAGAATCCACGGATATCATTGATTCCGTAACGGAGCATAGCTACACGCTCTTGTCCAAGACCAAAGGCAAATCCAGAGTAAACAGTCGCATCGATACCACTCATTTCAAGGACACGTGGGTGAACCATACCGGCCCCCATAATCTCGATCCAACCCGTTTTCTTACATACGTTACAGCCTTCTCCACCACACTTGAAGCAAGAAACATCCACTTCAACAGATGGCTCTGTAAATGGAAAATAAGATGGACGCAGACGGATCTGACGCTCTTCACCGAACATTTTTTGCACAATCAACTGAAGGGTTCCTTGAAGATCCGCCATAGAGATATTTTTCCCAACAACCAAGCCTTCGATTTGGTGGAACTGGTGACTGTGGGTCGCATCGTCTGTATCACGACGGAAAACGCGTCCTGGTGAGATCATTTTCAAAGGACCTTTAGAGAAATCATGGGCATCCATAGCACGCGCTTGAACTGGAGACGTGTGAGTACGGAGTAAGATTTCTTCTGTGATATAGAATGTGTCCTGCATATCACGGGCTGGGTGGTCTTTGGGAAGGTTCATACGTTCAAAGTTATAGTAGTCTTGCTCTACTTCAAAACCATCCACAACTTGGTAACCCATCCCAATAAAAATATCTTCGATTTCTTCACTGGTTTGTGTGAGGACATGACGGTGACCAGCCGCAACTGGACGACCTGGAAGTGTCACATCGATACTCTCGCTAGCCAGTTGAGCCGCGACTTTCTTTTCTTCCAAAAGCTTAGCAGTTTCTTCAAAAGCTGCTGTCAGAACATCACGCGCTTCATTGACATGTTTCCCGATAATCGGACGCATCTCAGCAGAGACATCTTTCATCCCTTTGAGGATTTCAGTGAGCGAACCCTTTTTACCAAGGACTGAGACACGCAAATCTTGCATCTCTTTTTCATTTTCAGCAGTAATCTGCTTCAAGCTAGCCAGCGTTTCTTCACGAAGCGCTTTTAATTGTTCTTCAATAGTTGACATAATTCCTCCATCAGTCGCTCGTAGATAAAAAGAAAACCACATGCCAAAAACTCCACTCGGAGCGTTGACACGCGGTACCATCCGTTTTCATCTGACAAGTCAGACCTTCATTTCTAAATCCATGCGCAAGTGAATTCACCCAGCTTTCATATAGAGAGCTTGCAGTCACGGCTCTCCTCCCTGATATACTTCCCTTGAGTTACTAGTCTTGCGGATTCCTATTTAATTACTACTTAGTTTATCAGATTTTTACCATTCTTGCAAGACCTATCTCACTTCTGCTTGTTAGCTTATTCTTATCTGTAATAAAGTTAAATTAATTGATACTCCCCTATAAAATAAAGAGGTTTAGAATTTGATATCTTCCAAACTTCTTTATTCCATATTTAATGAAATGCCAACTTAACCGTGATAATAGCTAATCATCAATAAACAAACTATTTGAATAAGGATTCTCCATTTGATTCAATCACTCCTTTATACCAAGTAAAGGACATTTTCTTATATCGATTGAATGTACCACTTCCATCATCGTTTCGATCAACATAAATGAGACCGTACCTCTTAGAAAGCTGTGCAGTGGACATAGAAACGCAGTCAATACATCCCCAAGACGTATAGCCCATAATTTCCACACCATCTTGTAGAGCTTCAGCTACTTGCAATAAATGTTCTTTCATATACTGAATTCTATAATCATCTTGGACTGTTAAGTTATTAAATTCATCTTTTATTAGTTGATCTTTAGCACCTAATCCGTTTTCTACTATAAATAATGGGATTTGATAACGGTCATAATATCTATTTAAAATTATACGTAGTCCAATTGGATCAATTTGCCATCCCCACTCAGAAGACTCTAAATAAGGATTTACTAAACCACCAATAATATTCCCTTGTCCTGAATTATACTGTGTTGGAAGAGCAGATTGAGTCACACTCATGTAATAGCTAAAGGATAAAAAATCTACGGTATAATTTTTTAATAACTCTGCATCTTCAGCTGCAAACTCTATGTTAATGTCATGTTCCTTAAAATATCTTTTTGCATAATTCGGATAATAACCTCTAACATGCACATCTGAAAATAGATAATTTAGATTCTCATACTCATGAGTCGCCCATACATCTTTTGGATTTGGAGTCATTGGATAAGCTGGCATAGCTAATACCATACATCCCACCTTAAACTCTGAATGAATCTCTCGAGCAATTTTTGTAACCAAACTCGAAGCGACTAACTCATGATGTATAGCTTGATATAATTCTTGTTTCGAAAGATTCTCCTTAGGTATATCTATTCCTCCACTAGTAAACGGTAATTCCAAAACAGAGTTTACTTCGTTAAATGTAAGCCAATATTTAACTTTATCTTTATACCTTTCTAAAACTGTTCGAGCAAATTTTTCATAAAAATGAATCATTCTCCTATCAATCCATCCATGATATTTTCTTGCTAAATATAATGGAGTCTCATAGTGTGAAAGAGTTACAAGTGGTTCTATCTCGTGAGCATGTAGTTCATCAAACAATTCATCATAATATTTCAAACCAGCTTCGTTAGGTTCTTCCTCATCTCCTTTTGGAAAAATTCTACTCCATGCAATAGAAGTGCGAAAAACATTAAAGCCCATTTCAGAAAACAAGGATATATCTTCCTTATATTTATGATAAAAATCAATACCTAATAATTTTAAGTTATCTTCTGTAGGATTTTCTGTTGCTTCTCCTAATCCACCTTTGGGTAACACATCCTGAACTGATAATCCCTTACCATCTTCATTATATGCTCCCTCTACTTGATTAGCTGCAACAGCTCCACCCCAAAGAAAATCATCTGGAAAAATGGTCATAACTTTCCTCCATTATAATATTACCAGTAATTCCTTAGAATGCTCGATTGTCTGATTATTAGGTAATACTAATACATCTAGAAAATCGTTGGTATTCGTTACAATTACTGGTGTAACTGTTTCGTAGCCTTTACTCTTGATTAAATTTAAGTCCATTTCAAAAATCAACTGATTTTTGAAAACTCTGTCTCCTTCTTCTACATGACTAATAAAGCCTTGACCTTTTAACTCAACAGTATCTAATCCAATATGAATTAGTAACTCAACACCTTCATCACTCTTCAATCCAATTGCGTGCTTAGTCGGAAAAATATTTGTAATTTCCCCATCGAATGGTGCATAAACCTTACCCTCATTTGGGATAATCGCTACTCCGTCTCCAATAAGTTTATCTGAAAATGTTTTATCCTGGACATCACTTAACGGAATGATTTCTCCTGATATAGGAGAAAATACCATTTTTTTATTTGAAACTCTAGCCTCAACTTCTAAATGGCTAGAACTCTCTTCTTCATCGATTCCAAATATATAAGCCAAGACAAAGGTAATAACAACCGAAATGACCACCACAATTAAAGCATTTACAATATTTGATGGTACATCAGAATAAATAAATTGAGGCAACGCTATCAAAGATGGGACAGCAAATAGATACGCTTTAACACTAGTAAGACCTGCAAATAATCCCGCTAATCCACCACCAATCATAGCTGCATAAAGCGGTTTTTTATATTTTAAAGTCACACCATATAATGCAGGTTCGGTAATCCCTGCAAGTAAGGCTGAGAAACCTGCTGCAAAAGCAATTTGTTTTGTATTATTATTTTTACTCTTTAATGCAACAGCCATCGAAGCAGCTCCTTGAGCTAAGTTTGACCCTAACATTGCTGGAAGAATTAATACGTCTGGAGTAGCAATAGATGCCGCCAAAAAAATAGGTGCAAAAGCCCAATGCATTCCAGTCATAACAATAAATGGCATAATAGCGCCAAGAATAGCTAATGTAAGCCATCCAGCTACACCATACATTTGCCCAACTAGATTTGATAATCCTTCACCAACAATTACTCCAATAGGTCCGACTACAACTAAGGCAATACAGCTTGATACTAATAATACTAGCGTAGGTTGCAAAAAACTCTTAGTAACAGCTGGTGTTAATTTAGCAATCATTTTTTCAATATATTTCATCAACCAAACCATAATAAGAATTGGAACGACTGACGAACCATAACTAGCTGGTGTCACAGGTACACCAAATAAACTAAGAGGATTCCCTGATTGCACCATTTGAACAAAATTTGGATGGAGAAGTACACCTGCTACAGACATAGCTAATGTAGATGTTACTTTTAATTTTTGTGATGCAGAATAAGCTAATAACAGCGGTAAGAAATAATATGGAGCATCCCCAAAAAATGTCAAAAAAGCAATAGTCTGAGAATCTGATTGCAATATACCAAGCATTGGTAAAATAATTACCAAGACTTTCAGCATACCTCCCCCTAACATTGCTGGAATGATTGGAGTCATGGAACCAGCGATATATTCAATGATTCTTTCTAACATATTCCCTTTGTGCCCTTGATCAACTGAATCTGTTTCAAAATTGCCAAGTTTAATGAATTCTTTATAATAATTGGCTACATCATTACCAAGTATAATTTGATATTGCCCATTCTTTTTCATAATACCTATTACACCTGGTATCTTCTTCACATCATCATCATTGACTAAATTTTCATCTTTTAATTCTAATCTTAAACGTGTTACACAATGGGTAACTCTATTGACATTTTTTTCGCCTCCAATTACATCGAGGATTTTTTGTACTGTATCTTTATAACTCATGGTATTCTCCTATTCTATTAATCTAAATTTTTTGTTAAACGACGAATATGAGCCATCAAATAAACTAATTCACTAGAAGTCAGCAAATAATTGTACTCAGTTTGTATAAACATTGCCACCTGTTCACCACATTCATATTCTCTAGGATATTTATTTTTCATTAATGCTAACAAGTCTTCATCATCATCGTCACAATAAGTTGTATTTTCAACCAAGCGATGGGCAAATAATTTTATATGAGTTATGAATCTATAATAATCAATAGAATCTTGGTTAAACTCAGTACAATAGAAATCTTGAATGATTTTCTCAATTCCCATAATTATTTCAGTGATTTTATACGACTCTTGAAAATTATTTTCTAAATTAGCATTAACAAAATGTAGCGCTATGAATGCAGCTTCATCAATTGGAAGTTCAATACCTAACTCTTTTTTTATTATTTGTAAAGCCCTTTTCCCAAGCTCAAATTCTTCTTTATAATATTTCGAGATTTCCCAGCGAAGGGGATTCGAAATAATAATCCCTTCTTTATAACGTTCTATGCTCGAAGAAATATGATCCGTTAAATTAATATAGATAATTTCATCAAAATTATTACCCAATGTTATTTTACCTAGGTTAATTATTTTTTCGGTAATGTACACCAACTCCAAAGGAACGTTAATAAACATCTCTGTAAAACGGGTCATATTATCTCTATTTTTGAGAAAAAAACTTTTCTCAATATCAATTGGATTTACTTTATCTCCAATTTTTCTTCCAAAAGCTATTCCCCTTCCAAAAAGAAGAATATCGATATCTTTTTTACTTTGCGCAATTACAGCATTGTGGTTTAGTATTCGTTTTATGATCATAAATTTCCCTTTTAAAATAAAAGGAACCTACTTAAAAACATCAAGAAACTTCTTCCGATGTGATTAAATAGGTTCCTGCTCACTTGTATTAGTGATAACATCCTTTTATTTCAATTTTTAATGGTGACATGAAGCTTAAATAATTAATAACTCTGTAACCATTTTCATTTTAAGATATTTCAATCTATTTGTCAAGTACTTATAGAAATTTTTTTATTTTGTGTGATTCGAATGTGATAATGGCAACAGTCTCACTAAAGAAATGAAAATCATACATAGAAATTTTTAAAAATTTTCTCTATCGTAAACCTGCCACTAGTTCAGAAACTATACTAGCTGATTCCAAACGTAATATGGTCATTTCATCTACCTTCCCTAATAATGGCATTGCGCCATACCAAACAATGGTCTTGTTTACCAAAAGAATAGGCGTGACTATTTTTGATTGAGTAAAAGATACTTTAATTTTCTTGCTCTTCAACTGGTCTAGCCATGCTTTATTTGCAACCGTCTCTGGTATACATATCTCAATTTGACTAATCCTAAATTCTTTTAGAAATTTCATCAGTTTTGTCTGGTGCACATAAGGTAAAATAAGCATACATTCCTGTCTTTCCCCTGCTAAGTCCTCTCTCAACACCTTCTCATATCTACTATCAACATAAACGAATTGTTTCTCCTCACCCTCGATGGCACGATAATCCATCTTTCGATAAGCTACTTGTCGTTTCTGAAACATCTTTTCTAAATAAGGAACATGAATATCCACATAATCGAAAATCCGTACCAAAGACTTATCCTTGTAGTTTCTATGAATCCGACCTGCATACTGAATTAAATTATTTTTCCAAGAAAAAGGTGCTGCCAAGATAAGCGTGTCCAACTGAGGTAAGTCAAAACCTTCGCCAATGTATTTTCCAGTTGACAACAATACAAACCCTTTATCTAGCTGTTCTAATACCTCCAGTAAACTTGTTCTCTCTCGGACTTTGGTTTTTCCGCTAATAATATAACAGTCATCAACCTCTTTCTCTTTCAATAACTTTTCAAAGACATCTATCTGTTGAATTCGATTGACTAGAACCAAGATATTCCGCCCTTCTGCCACTTGGTCTAGAATATCCTTGAGAATCATCTGATTCCTCACTGAGTCTGTAGCAATCCAATCACTAAGCTGTATAAAATTACTTGCTTTGGTCTTTTCAATTTCCAGATGACCAAAAGAAGTAAATCTTAATTGCAATTGCCGTTTAAAAGATGTTTCCCTCTTATCAGCAGTATGGAGTATCTCACCAATTCTCTGAAAAACAATAGGCTCATGACCATTCTTACGTTCAGGCGTAGCCGTTAAACCGTAAAGATACTTCCCTCTATACTGAGCAACAACTTTTTCAAACATCAAGGCAGAGACATGATGACACTCATCCACAATCATCATCTCATACTCATCCAAAAGACTTTGACTATTTTCCAACTTAAATAGAGATTGAATCATAACAACATCAACCAGTTTACTCAGCCATTTCTTAGTCCCACCGTACTGCCCAACATAGCCGATTACCTTTTCACGACCTGATGGTGTATAACGGGTAGCTTCTGCCTCTTCGAAAGTCAAAAAATGGTTTAAACGATCCAGCCATTGGTCTAAGAGTTGCCTATTATGGACTAGAATAATTGTTTTTGTTTTCCGTTCAGAGATAAGAGCAGCACCTAAAACGGTCTTCCCAAAACCAGTCTCCGCATGAAGTAAACCATTTTCTTTGGAAATCATATCTGACAGGGCTAACTCTTGCTCAAAAGTGAGTTCTCCCTTAAATTCCACTCTAATAGACCTCTGTACCTTTCTCCTATCTTCCACAGATACCTGCTTAAATTTATCTTGCAATGGATACAGTAAACCTCTTGGCAGCCATAAATAATGATCGGATTCTCCAAATAAATACATTCGCTCAGGAATTTGATAGGTTGGCTGTCGCATAGCCTGCTTTAAATAAAATTCGGGATTAGAAAACGAAGCCATATTTTTCAAGAAAAACAGTGTCTTGGGTGTCACAGACGATTTTTCAAGTTGGATCATATTGGATAAGACGACCTTCAACTCCTTGTCCAATTCTTGCTTGCCTAACTCCTCTTGGATTAACAGTGCCACTTTAGCAGTTGAAACCCTCTGAATCTCTTGTAGATACCTCCATTGGTCTTCATAAGGCTGAAACTGTTCATCCACAAAGACCGTTCGCCCTTGATGATAAGCTTCTCCTTGAAAAGGAAGGGCAATCAAATTACCAAATCCACCTTTAGGAAGAACATCCTGATTTGGAAACATGCGATCAAAAGAATCAAAGGACAGTTGCATACTTTCCTGCATTGCCAGTTCTAACAGTTTCTTTCCAAACAAGCGAGCCTCTCGACTCGGAATCGCTTCCTCAAAGAAGAACCAAATATGGAGTCCGTGACCCGAACGAGAAATCTCTAAATGGGCTTCCATCTGGCGTTCCCTGGCTATTCTTCGAATGGTTAAACCTGCTTCTTTCCAATCTCCTTCATCAAAATCCAGTACCAAAAAATAACAGCTATCATCTAAGTGCATAGGAAAGATACCGATAGCTGTCTCCCCACGAAAATGAGATTTCAAAACGGAGTCCGTTAATGTCTGGAAACTCCGTTTTTCAGGTGGCAACTGCTTCCAACCATAATCATAGGAAGGAAAATACTGAATTTTCCCTTGATCATTGATAAAACTCTTAGCATAAACATCAAAACGGCCAGCAAACACAGAGGTAAACAATTGTAATTTTTCTTGCGTCGTCAAGTGACTACTTTGAAGTTGGAACATCTCCTCGAACTGAGAGCGTTCCATAACAAACTGACTCTTGTCTTTAAGACGTTTACACAAGAAAAACTCACTTTCCCCATTAAAAGAAGAAAAGACATCAAGTACTTCTACCACAATTCCATCCAAAGAAACAAAAACAGCCATAACAATCACCTCCTTGATTCCTATAGGCTGATTATAACAAGAATAGCTGAAATTGTACACGAAAATAAAATCCTAATAGTACTCATTTTGTATGTGGCTAATATTCCGTCTCGCTCCGGAATGTACGAGGTAAATAGAGTTTAAACGAGCAGTCTATAAAATTCAAAAAACGCATATTATCAAGTGACCTAAAACTTTGATGATATACGTTTTCTTGTGAGAATATTTACTTCATTTTTTCCTAAAATTCAATGTTTACTCAGTATTAGGATTATGAAAAATCGAGGTCTAAATCTAGATACATTTTTTCTGAAGACAAATCATTTTGACCACCGAGCAAGAGATTTTCAAAAAAAGCTGTTAAAAACTCAGGACGTCGCTGTAAAATCTTTGCATTATCTAATACCAAGGCATCACGAAAATACTTGGCATGTTGCTGAAATGGTGTATTATCAATATCAAAACCAAACTCACGAAGATACTGAATCAAAAAGACCGTTACTGTCCGAGTGTTTCCTTCGCGAAATGGATGAATCTGCCAGATTCCTGAAATAAAATGCTGGATTTGTTTAACCACATCCGCCTGAGTTAGTGTCGCATATGCAACTTGTTTTTCCTGATTAAAATCATAATCCAAGGTCATTTGAATCATGGAGTAATCAGAGTACACAACACTTTCACCATTCAAAACAGGTTCATTCTTTGTGATATTGGTCTGACGAAATTGCCCCACCGGAATAGAGGGTTCAAATATATCTTGAAACAACTCCTTATGAATAGCAAGTAAGGTCGCAGGACTAAAGCTAAAGCCTCTTCGAGACAATAGTTCTACAATACGTAGAGAAACCAAGTCTGCCTCTTCCGTACTTGCATCAATAGTATGGTGATAAGCCGTTGCATCCTCATAAACCTGCTCGTAAGTCAGTTCACCCCGGGACTGTTTCTCAGCCAAAGATTCCATATACGCTGATGGCACTAGATTGTCAACTTTCTGCAGACCAAAACCTATCCGCCATAAGTCACGCTTAGCTTCATAAGACAAGTTTGGGTTGTCAATGTTGTAAGTTGGTTGCATAGAAATATCCTTTCAATTGTTTTTCTGTGTCATCGGTAAATGGTGAAATTGGGGTGAACTATAAAAAACATTCATAATAAGTTCTATGAAGAAGTAATAAAAGAGTTATACTCAACATCCCATGCACTCATTTGTAATGCCTTTTGGATGAATGGTTTGATTAAATGAATAATTCTAGCTTGCATACTTATCAAACTCATAGGATACACCACTCTGAACTCGTTGGTTTGTTCAAATCCCCCAACACCTGAGAAGAAACTGCAATGTTGTACTTCTCAGAGCGGTTCGAACTTAGAGGGGTTGTTGTGTAGTGAGCTGGTTTTTAATCAAAGCTATAAAATTTTAGTATTTTAATTTTAACTGACTAAATTATTATTCTCTATAAATTCTATAAATTTTTCAGGGGGATATTTAAAAGATTCAATTCCATAAAAATCTTCTAAAGCCCTAAAATTTTCAACTTTATAAGGTGACTTACCACTTATTTTTGCCTGATGTTGTCTAATTTCATTTAAATGTCTTTTACCTTTTTGTGATTTAACTACAGTAACTGTCACTATTTTTTTATAATCAGTTTTTTGCAATCCATAAAAATTTTCTAGTAGGAACAAACTCGATAATATTTTAGCTCTAACGTTAGCATATGGAATATTTTTTGAATTCTTAAACTCTATTAAATATAATTTACTATCAGCATCTACAGGAAGAAGAGGCAGAATTGTATCTACAGATTGCCATTTATCAAAGCTATGTTTTTTAAAAATAATTTCTGAAATCTTATCAAAATTATAACAAGTATATTTAGAGTTTACCAAATTATAGTTAGAATCAGAATCATATGAGCAGGTTTTAATATCGCTACGACATTCAGAAAATCTAATATTAAAATCATGTAATATAGAGAAAATTATTTTACTCACCATCAAAATCCTCCGCTAGCTCCTCAAGGCGATTTAAAGGAACATACATTTGCTCATAAATCTTATCAATCGAGTCAGTAACATCTTCAATAGAACTATTAGCAAGATAATACTTAACAGAATCATTTGTATCATTTTTTTTGCTAAATATATCAATCGCTTCAACTAAATAAGGACTATGGGAATTGATTAAGATATGTAATCCAAATTCTTTCTGAAGTAATACTATAATTTCAGCAAATTTCAATTGCCATTCTGGATGTAAATGGACTTCTGGTTCATCTAAAATGAGTGTCCCATTTTCTCTAATCACACCATTTTCTAAAAGAGATTTAATTAAATAGAACGTTTTCATACCTGAAGAATAATTGATTATATTAAGTTTTTTTTCATCTTCCTCATCTTCTGAACTATTAACAATATCAGTCTTCAATATATGATTTATTTCATTAAACACCAAATTTAATCTGTCAGTTATCTTAGCTCGTAATGTGTAAGTGTTGTTTCTTTCATCTCTAAGCTGCTCCATTAAATGAGCATTATGATCCAATTTTAAATCAATTTTATTTAAAAATTCATTTAAAAATTTAGTTGAAAATTTATTTAAAAATTTAGTTGAAAATAAATTTTCAACTATTGCAGCAGCATCATCTATGTATACTACATCTGTTTTAAAATTTATCAATTTATCTGCAGTAGCTCTATTTTTGTTAACTTCAACATTTATTTGTTCATCTTTTATTCTTAAAGAAATTAGTCCTGTCAATGGGTCGTATATATTATTTATTTGATTATGAAATTCATCAGTTAAATGAGCAGTTAAAATTTGGTTAAAGATAGATTGGTCTGACTGAGATAGAATTTCTTTTATATTTTCAGATAAAACATTTAGGTCCAAATCCTTAATATTTAATACAAAGTATTTTGAATTTCGTTTATTGAATTCATTAATTGATTCAATGATACTCTTCTTAAGGGATTCGTTATTATGTTCACTATAATTTTTATCAAGAAATATCAATAAATTTTTTGAAATGATTTTTGTCAATTCTGTATAAAGGAAACTCGGAACGATTCTTCTAGCAATCCCTATTTCAGAATTATTTTTACGATTCATTTCGATATCAGAGAGATAGTCTTCTAAAAAATCATTAATTGCTTTAGTTCGATCGTTAGAAATTTTTTTTATAACATCATAATTGGCACTAAATATTGAAAATAAAGAACGACTTATTGTACTTTTTCCAGTGCCATTTTGACCTGCAATAACTGAAATTCCATTTATTTCAATTTCTGCATTCTTTACATTACCTATATTTTCTATTGTTAGTTTCATATATATTCTCCTTTCACCATGGAGGCAGTACTATCAGTTTAACACAAACTACATAAAAAAGCAGGTGTGAGGTGTAAATCATCTTCCAAGTATATCTCACTTCACACTACTTCACCAACTTCTTCATATCATCAATACGTGCAACTGTCGCGTCGTATTTGGCTTGGTAGTCGGCTTGTTTGTCGCGTTCTTTTTGGACGACTTCTGGTTTAGCATTGGCGACGAAGCGTTCGTTAGAGAGTTTCTTGCCCACCATATCTAGTTCTTTTTGCCATTTAGCCAGTTCCTTGTCGAGACGAGCCAGTTCTTCTTCGACATTGAGGAGGTCTGCCAGTGGCAAGTAGATTTCTGCTCCTGTGATGACGCTTGACATTGCGAGTTCAGGTGCAGGGATGTTTGATGCAATTTCCAAGTGTTCTGGATTTGTGAAACGTTTGATGTAGTTGACATTGCTGTTAAAGAAGGCTTCCAAGTCACTATCGCTAGTCTTAACAAGGATTGTGATTGGCTTACTTGGTGCTACGTTTACTTCCGCACGCGCATTACGAACGGCACGGATCAAGTCTTTGAGACTTTCCACACCAGTGTGAGCCGCAAGGTCTTCAAAGGCTAGATTAACAGTTGGGTATGCAGCTGTCACGATAGAGCCTTCTGAGATTTGTCCAAAGATTTCCTCTGTCACGAATGGCATGATCGGGTGAAGGAGACGAAGAATCTTATCCAAAGTATAAAGGAGAACAGAACGCGTGATGACTTTCTCTTCTTCGTTGTCACTATAAAGGACTTCCTTGGTCAACTCAACATACCAGTCCGCAAACTCATCCCAGATGAAGTTGTAGAGGATGTGTCCAGCCACACCAAACTCAAACTTGTCAAAGTTGGCAGTTGCTTTTCCGATGGTTTCATTGAGGTTGTGGAGAATCCAGCGATCTGTGACATTTCCAGCTTCCTTGTTGGCAACTTTTTCCACATTGGCAGTTGCTTGCTCAAGGGTCAAGCCTTCATTGTTCATGAGGATGTAGCGAGAGATGTTCCAGATCTTGTTAATGAAGTTCCATGAGGCATCCATTTTCTCGTAAGAGAAGCGGACGTCTTGACCTGGTGCAGAACCGTTTGAAAGGAACCAACGAAGGGCATCGGCACCGTATTTCTCGATGACATCCATTGGGTCAATCCCGTTACCGAGAGACTTAGACATCTTGCGTCCTTGCTCGTCACGAATGAGACCGTGGATAAGGACATTTTGGAATGGTTGACGGCCTGTGAATTCCAATGACTGGAAGATCATACGAGACACCCAGAAGAAGATGATGTCGTAACCTGTTACCAAGGTTGAAGTTGGGAAGTAACGTTTGAAGTCTGCTGAGTCGACATCAGGCCAGTCCATAGTTGAGAATGGCCAAAGGGCAGAACTGAACCAAGTATCCAAGACGTCTTCGTCCTGAGTCCATCCGTCACCTTCTGGAGCTTCTTCGCCAACGTACATTTCACCCTCAGCATTGTACCAAGCAGGGATTTGGTGACCCCACCAGAGCTGACGAGAGATTACCCAGTCGTGGACATTTTCCATCCATTGGAGGAAGGTATCGTTGAAACGAGGTGGGTAGAATTCAACCTTGTCCTCTGTGTCTTGGTTGGCAATGGCGTTCTTAGCCAAATGGTCCATCTTGACGAACCATTGAGTAGACAAGCGTGGTTCAACCACAACACCAGTACGCTCTGAGTGACCAACACTGTGGACACGTTTTTCAATTTTAACGAGGGCACCGATTTCTTCCAACTTAGCAACGACTGCCTTACGAGCTTCAAAACGGTCCATGCCTGCAAATTCGAAGGCTAAGTCATTCATAGTACCGTCGTCGTTCATAACATTGACTTGTGGCAAGTTGTGACGTTGACCAACCAAGAAGTCGTTTGGATCGTGGGCAGGTGTAATTTTCACGACACCAGTACCAAACTCAGGATCTGCGTGCTCATCACCAACGATTGGGATCAATTTATTAGCGATTGGAAGGACGACGTTTTTACCGATCAAGTCCTTGTAGCGTGGGTCTTCTGGATTGACCGCAACCGCAACGTCCCCAAACATGGTCTCAGGACGAGTGGTCGCAACTTCAAGGGCGCGAGATCCGTCTTCCAGCATGTAGTTCATGTGGTAGAAGGCACCTTCGACATCCTTGTGGATAACTTCAATATCAGAAAGGGCTGTGCGTGCAGCTGGGTCCCAGTTGATGATGAATTCACCACGATAGATCCACCCTTTCTTGTAAAGGTCCACAAAGACCTTACGAACAGCTTTTGACAAACCTTCGTCAAGAGTGAAACGCTCACGAGAGTAGTCTACAGAGAGCCCCATCTTACCCCATTGTTCCTTGATAGTAGTGGCATATTCGTCTTTCCATTCCCAGACCTTGTCGAGGAATTTTTTACGACCTAGGTCATAACGTGTAATGCCTTCTCCACGCAAGCGCTCCTCAACCTTAGCCTGAGTGGCAATCCCAGCGTGGTCCATACCTGGAAGCCAAAGGGTATCAAAGCCTTGCATGCGTTTTTGACGGATGATGATATCTTGCAAAGTCGTATCCCAAGCGTGACCAAGGTGAAGTTTCCCAGTTACGTTTGGTGGCGGAATGACGATTGAATAAGGCTTAGCCTTTTGATCTCCTGAAGGCTTGAAAACATCAGCGTCAAGCCATTTTTGGTAACGACCAGCCTCAACCTCGGCTGGATTGTATTTAGGTGAAAGTTCTTTAGACATGTGTTTGTCCTTTCTAGTTAATATCTTTAAATAAAATTAGTATGTAGAAGATATGCCTTGATTCAGCACATCTGATTTTTTCAGTATCTTCTATTAGTAAAAAAGAAACTGTATAAAAATTTTACATTAACTTTCTCTCATTATCTTCAGAATATGTTTATCAAAGTCCGATATAATTTTTTGAGTTCGGTTAAATTTTTCATACTCTTGGATGGCTTTTGAGTCTGCTTGTTTCTTGGAAATGCTTCCTTTTCCTTCTAAGATTTCATATTCATTAAAGGATAGAAAGCGATCAATACTATCTGCCAATCCTCGCATTGTAAACGTATTACGGCGCTCAACTAAACCCTCGATATAATCAAAATAGGCTGTAACAGTTCGCTCTAGTTGTCGAATTTCTTTTTCTTGCAAATAATTTTTGGCTACCGTTACATCTGATTTGAGCACTCGTCCATCAGGTGCATGTTTCCAAGTAGTTAATCCCATTTTTTCTTTACTAGCATCAGCTTGCTGATAGATAATTTCTGCAGCCGTACTTCCAGTAATTGCATAATGAAATTTATTTTGCACCATAGCATAGAAGTTTTTAGTAATATCCGAGTTTCGATCATAATCTATGGCACATTCGGCAAAGATATCCGTAATTTGTTGATAGATTCGGCGCTCGCTAGAACGAATAGAGCGAATTCGTTCTAAAAGTTCACGGAAATAATCTTGTCCGAAAACTGTCTGTCCTTGTTTCAAGCGTTCATCATTCAAAACAAAACCTTTGATGATAAATTCTTTCAAGGTCTTGGTTGCCCAAATTCTAAATTGAGTAGCCTTGCTGGAATTTACGCGATAGCCAACTGAAATGATAGCATCCAGATTGTAATATTCAAGTTCACGTCGGACAGTTCTATTTCCCTCTTGTTGAACCTGTGCAAATTTTGCACAAGTTGACACCTTATCCAACTCACCACTATCATAAATGTTTTTTAAGTGCTTTGTAATGACACTTCGTTCAACTCCAAAGAGCTCTGCAAGACCTTTTTGAGTCAACCAAAGATTTTCATCTTGTAAAAGGATATCTAGCTGAACGTCGCCATTTGGTGTAGTATACAGGATGAAATTAGAAATTTCATTCAAGACAATTTCACCTCCCCCCTTCCATAAACAATTACTTCTCTTTCTTAAACTTTATGCCGTTTTCTTTCAGCTTTTTAACGGTTACAGGACCAATTCCCTTCAAAGCGAGAACTTCTTTTTCAGTCCATTTTTTGAAATCTGAAGATGTACGAATCCCATTTTCAACAAAGATGCGAACAAGATCCATCCGGATTCCCTTCATTTTTTCCTCGCTCATAAAGGAGTACCAGTCTGTAACCTGGGATAGATTTCTTAACACACTGGAATGATTCGAAAATACTGGTTTACGACGGAATTTCTTGGCTTCTTTTGTTAAAAATTCTGTTAAGATAATATTTTCTTGTAAATAGTCAAGCAGAGGATACAAACTAGCTTGTAGCGATTCAACTGAATTTGAACAATAGCATTCTTGGTCTTCTATATCTATAACTTTGAATTGCCAATCTTCCTCTATAAAGAATTCAACAGCTTCATCATTTATTTCCACTAATTTTGCAAATAGCTGACTTGCTTCTTCAATTTTTCCTTGAGAAAAAGCAGAGATGATGGCATGAATAAGAATGGTATCATCCCGTTTCCCTTTATTCAATTCTTCACGATAGAAACGCTCAACCTTTAGCTCCTGACCGGTGATATGATACAAGGAAAGCATACAGAAGACAAAATTAGGAGGAAACCGTTCTGGTCGCTTACTCAAATATAGGTCAATCAATTCTATAGCCTTAGAATTGAAGTTCTCCATCATATAATACTCAATCAGAAACATCAGAGCAGACAGGATAGAGCGTGCTTCAAAATAATTCCAACTATTGTATCCATTCACTTTCCATTTTTCTAAAACTAGAATTTCAAAATCCAATACTTTTTTAAAAGTTGACAAATCAAAATCTTCAACTTCTGATAAGAATAAATGAAAATCAGCAGCAAAATAATCTGGATTTATTTTTAAAACTTGCTTTAACAATTTATTTCGCTTCTGTGTATTCGGAGTATGCATAGCTTCTCTAAATAAAGCATGATCCTGATTCCAATCAAAAGTCCTATTTTTCAGTTGGTAATTGATTAGCTGAACATCTGGATACTCTCCGTGTTCATCAGCATATTGCATCACTGCTGTATGTAGTTCATCGAAATTTTGAATGGTACGACGTTCTACAAAAGTTGGATTTTTGACCATGATTTCTGTCCAAGCAGCCTCTTCTTCAGAAATAACTTTGATATCCAACTTTTGCTGGCGTTTTAATTCTTTTTTTCTATTTTTCTTTTTAGGCATCTATTTTCCCCTTTAATTCATCCTGCAATAGACCCGACTCAACTGGCTTAGATATCCTTTGGGACTCAGCTACAGGCTTGAATGGGAAATCTCAGTTTCTTTGTGATTCGTTTACTTTGAAAGTTATCCCCCAAGCGTGACTAAGGTAGAGTTTTTTCCAGTTACATTTGGTGGTGGTAATCACAATTGAATAAGGCTTAGCCTTTTGATCTCCTGACGGCTTGAAAACATCCGTATCAAGGCATTTTTGGTAACGACCAGCCTAAACATAGGATGGAGTGTATTTAGGTGAAAGTTGATTAGACATTATTTTTTCTCCTTTTATGAATATTTCTTTTATATCTACGATTTATTAATACACTGTGCATGTTGTCACGATACACGTAATATCCATTATGGGTGTTTAAATAGAAATACTGTAATAACCAAATTATAGCCTTCCCAATAACTAATGATAATATGAAACAAACGAAAATAATTATAGTTGAGGCAAATAATTCAGACATCCAATCAGCTGCGGGAGTTATAAATTCGACCAATTTCATCTTAATCTTTAAACCCCAAATAATTTCGGTTAACTTTGGAATAATACTCAACATTAATAGAGTAAGAAAACTATATAGTTGAGTTCGATAGAGGTGTCTATCCATTTTCTCAGTTCTTATTGGTTTTTTCTTATATTTTTTTGTATCAAATTGAGAATTTATTTCTCCAATTAGACTAGGAATTAATATTGGCAAAAACCAGGTTAAAGCATTTATTAATTCATTTTCAACTTGATTAAATATTGCTAACAACAATATACAGATTGTTCCAGTTAGCCATGATGATATTACTTCTTTGGTATCTTTTGCACCATGTCTAATTAGATTATGAATTCTCCACCAGAATATTAAATAAAGCGCAATAAATGAATTAAATATAAAAATGTCAGTTATTAAATCGGAATGAAAATCAATAGCTTTAGAAATAAAGTAATAAATATAGATATAATACCATAAAAACGAAATAATAAGCATCGTGGCATATACATTCCACAGTGTCTTTCCCTTTACGATATCTATTTTATTAACTTTTTGAAATATCTTGATTGATCCTACAGTTTTTATAACAGATAATACAAATGGTAATATTAAAAGTATTACAATGATAATCCAGTTATTTATGTGATTTTTACTTATGCCATAATTAATAAAAAAATATTGAGATAAGTTGATTAAAGTTGATTCAACTAGATTTAGGTTATAAAGAATGTAAGTCAAGATTCCGCAAAATATTCCATCCCATGCGTTCATAAAAGCTAAAGATTTAGTACTTTTAGTAAGAAAAACTCTAAACTTATTAAATCGATTTTTATAGTTAAACACATATATTAGTATCAAGGCAAATTGTAAAATTATAACTAATTTAAAATCGGTAAGACAGAATACAATTAGAGATATTATTGGAAAATACGTTAGCGCATACATAAGTATTTTCCAAGTTTGAGCAAAAAGATTCTTCAATCTATTGTCAGTATTAAAATAATACATTAATTTCAATCTTTGCCTCCTAAATCTAATCTAAAGGTTGGTAAATCAAAATCTTCAACCTCTGATAAGAATGGGTGAAAATCAGCAGCAAAATAATCTGGATTGATCTTTAAAACTTGTTTTAACAGTTCATTTCGCTTCTGTGTATTTGGAGTATGCATAGCTTCTCTAAATAAAGCATGATCCTGATTCTAATCAAAAATCCTATTTTTCAGTTGGTAATTGATTAGCTGAACATCTGGATACTCTCCATGTTCATCAGCATATTGCATCACTGTTGTATGTAGTTCATCGAAATTTTGAATGGTCCGACGTTCTACAAAAGTTGGTTTTTTAGCCAGTAGTTCTGTCCAGACAACCTCTTCTTCAGAAACGACTTTGATATCCAACTTTTGCTGGCGGTTTAATTCTTTTTTCTATTTTTCTTTTTAGCCATCTATTTTCTCCTCTAACTCATTCTTCAATAAATCAAACTCTACCTCTGCTGTATTGGATATTCTTACGACCTCGGATACAGGCTTAAATGGGAAATCCCAGTTTCTTTGTGATTCGTTTACTTTGAAGGGTGTACTCCAAGCGCGATTAAGGTAGAGTTTTCCAGTTACATTTGGTGGTAGGAATCACGAACGAAAAAGATTGAGACTTTTGAACTTCTTGAGTCTTGAGAACGTCTTCATGAAGTTGTTTAGATATGTGTGTGTCCTTTCTCTATTGTATTCATTTTATTTTGAATTTGCTTAGCAGCTTCTTCTGCAGACAAATTCGTATTATTTATTTTAAAGTAGTGGTGCAACTCATTCGGTTGATATTGGGAATTTAATTGAAGTGTTTCAGCGGTCTCTAAAATTTCTCTTTCAGATACCTCAATATGCCGTTTTAAGGGTTTGTGCTTTAATCGATTCTCCGTTCGATTTCGACGTATGCACTCTTCAAGACTTGTTTCCAACTCAACAAAAAGAATCTCTTGATGATAATCATCCAACAAATTCTGAATTTGCTTTAAATACATCAGCTGATACTGATTTGAAAAATCAATTACATCTGTTAAAATTACTGATCGCTGATTTCTTGCACTTGCTCCAAGGAATGAAAAAGTGATTCCACGAACAAATTCCCACATTTCCTCTGTATAGTCCTGATAGATTTCTAGTGCAAAATCAATGGCTTGATGGTTATAAAATAGGGTAGCATCCGTCAGTCGAGATAATTCTTGACCAATGGTCATTTTTCCTGATGCTGGAGCACCAATGATGAAAAGATGCATCAAATCACCTCCCACTCGCTCTTCAGCAAGCCGTATCTCAAATCATCACAGCGATTCCTTTGGGCATCTTTGCGGTCTCGGATACGAGCTTCGAGGGTAAATCCAAGTTTTTCTGCGACTCGTTGACTTTGGACATTATAACCAAAACAAGTCAGTTCAATCTTGTGGAGACCCAAATCTTTAAAAGCTAAGTCAATCAAGGCAAGCGCTGCTTCTGGTACATAGCCTCGCCCCCAATAGTCTGGGTGTAAGGTATAGCCGATTTCCAGCACATCATCTTCATGGCGATGGTTGAAATCAACAGAGCCAACGATCTTATCCGTTCCTTTGACGACAATCCCGTAGCCTGCTGGGAGATTTTCCTTTTGATTACGCTTCGGAAGAATGTGCTCCAGATAATAAATCTCATCTTCCAAGGTCTTGACTGGAGGAAAACCTGCTGGATAGGCGACCTCTGGGAGACTAGCGTAGGTATGGATATCCTCAGCATCTGCCACTGTACGAACTCGTAGGACGAGTCGTTCGGTTTCTAATCGTTCTGGTAATTCAGCTCTTGACATCCTTCATCCTCGCTTTCTTAATGAAGCTCCCCATAGGGTCTACTCGGTCATCTAAATAGCGATAAACGCGCTGGTGGCCATCCCCATAAAGTAAGTAGGTGCAAAACGGTCATTTCTAAAATGTCCCTTTTCATCCAAAAGTTCTGGGTCAACAAATCGCTCAACAATCTTAGCGAAAATATGACAAATTCCCTCTTCCTCATCAATCCTATCTACCTGACATTCTAACACGACTGGACAAAACTCTAAAATCGGTGCCTGAGTCCGTTCAGAAATCTCGTAGTCTAGCCCCAGGTGTTTCAATTTCTCTCTATGACTGATAAAACCAGCCTGCTCCATCTCGAGCATGAGATTTTCATCAGGGATATTCACGGTGAACTGTTGATAATGCTTAATCTGCTCAGTCGCATTTTCTTCAGCACCAACACCAATGACTAGCCAATCTCCCAAGCTATAAGAGGAGCTACAGGTCGTAATATTGTGTCCAAAATTCTGATCCTGATACCCCAAAATGAAGATAGGAAAACCATAATAGAGTTTACTTGTTTTAAAAGATTGCTTCATAACAAGCTCCTTTGACTAAGACGCAAAAGAAAATCCCTGCCATCTACATGACAGGGACGAATGTGTTTATCCGCGGTACCACCCAATTTCGGGCCAAGCCCGCATCTTTAGTCTTTAAAATAAAAAGACAGAAATATTTCATTTTTTCAGTCATTAGCAACCAGTTTTGACACATTTGTGGACTTCTCAGCGCCGCCACTTTCTGTAAAATGTAGGATTCAAAACACCTCTAATGGCTCTATTGTAGCAAGTTTTTCTCGGAAATGCAAGACTCAAGAAAAATTACTTGAACTTGATGCCATTTTCTTTCAATTTCTTGATGGTAGCTGGGCCGATTCCTTTCAAGGCAAGGAGTTCTTTTTCAGTCCAGTTTTTGAAATCTGAAGCAGACTTGATTCCTTCATCATAGAAAGTCTTGGCACGATCAAGGGGAAGTCCACCCAAGTTTGCTGCAAAATCTTCTACAGAATTAACTACTTTTTGAGCTTGCTCTTTGGTAGCTTCTACTGCTTGTTCAACTTTTTTAGAAACAGCCTTACCAGCTGCGCTTGCTGACTGTTCTGCACGCTTCACGACTTTTTTTGTCTCATCTACAACCTTAGTCACAGTACTTGAAAAGGCACCTGCACGACGGAGACTATTTCGTAATTGTTTTTTACGATTGAGTTTCTTTGACATGATAAAATCCTTTCAATAAAAAATCCCTGCTCTGACAAGGATTTAATATAAATATTCTATCAAGATTTTAGTGAAAAATCAAGAACCTATCTCGTTTAATAATTTCGCTCACCAAACAAGCCTTCTGGCAAATCATGGAATCCCTTTCCTGCTTTGAAATTTTCAAACTTACCAAGCAAGAACTGATAAGCATCCAAACGACTTTCGTAGCGAATCATGGCATCTTTGGCACGTTCGTCTTGGTCTTCTTCGTAGACCTTTTGACTTTCCTTATGCGCCATGTCGTTGATCATGATTTGGGTATTGACCCAAGCTTCAAATTCCTTCATAAATTCTTGTTCGTAACTCATTTTTTCTCCTTATTCTAATCCACGGAAATAGTCCGTGTCAATCTCATGGTAGGGTTGAATATCCTGAACGTACTCCAACACACCTTGGAATTCTCCGTTTTCATCGTGCACTGCAGCGTAGGTGATGTGGACAAACTTACCTCGCGACTCAGACTTAATCCACATTTCATACTTGTCCTTGGTTCCCTCACGAAGCCCCTTCATGATGGTTTTGACCTTGTCCAAGTACTTAGGTGGATGACAGAGTTCGACATTGCGCCCAACTTGGGACGGTGTTCGTTTGAAAATCATCTCATCAGCTGGCGTATTGTCATTGTAATACTGGAAAATATCGTCTTTATTGACAAAGGTAATTTCCATGGGGAGGTGATTGAGGATGAGATTAGCCTGCTCGACTGAAAGATAGCCATTACCAAAAGACTGCTGACTATGGCGATCCAACACTGCTTCCTTTTCCTTAGGGGTAAAGGTAATGGTAAACTGTCCTTCTGGCGTATCTAGCTGTACAGGCTCCTCTTCACTCTTTTCCTCAACAAAACTCTGGCGTTCTGGCACCCATTTCTCAGACGGACGGATAATAGCATAGCCATAGGCATCGCTCTCCTCCGCAATCTGAAGCCAGTCATCCTGAGTAAAGGACTCAAGGAGAATCATGAGAAGGATAGATTCTTCCTTGAAAATCATACTTTCAAACTCTGTCGCAAAAGCTTCAAAAGCTTCTTTTACGCTGCTAATTGACACTTCTGGTAGTGACTTGGCTGTCGCTAAAGCTGTTTGAAAGAGTTCCCTGATCTGATCATCCACTCCCCACATAACTTTTGGAGGTGAATCGTGTCCATAGCGCTCCATGATGGGGAAGAAGAGCTCTTCCTTACGTTGGTAATGGATGTCAAATTGCCCCAAAAGACCCATCTGACGCACCAAGCCCTTGCGCATCTCCGCCAGCATTTCTTCATCTTCCATAGACTCATAGGTATCCAACAATCTCCGAATACGAATCAAGGCCGCACGGAGGGCTAGATTTTCTTCTTTGAAAATCCGAACTGGGTGACCTGGGTGCTCGGTATCTGCAACTTCGACATCCTTAACAGCATTTTTAAAAAGATTGGCATGAACATCACAGAGTTCCATGACATCTTCAAAGGTGACACCTGAGTCTGAGTTCATCAGCTCGTGCTCCATAAGGGAAATCACGATGGCTGAAACACCTGTAAAGGTCGCATCAAAGCGCTCCTGAACCGACTCAGGAGAGGAGCCATTATGCAATTCTAACAAAATATCCCGCAGGACATGAATTCGTTCATCTGCCATTAGTCTAACCCAATCACTTCGTAACCGTTTGCTTCCAGCGTGCGGACAATCTTGTCCATAGGAGTTCCTTCAAGCTTAGAACCTTGTTTGAGCGATACTTTACGACCAACTGTGTTGCGCATTAAGGGATTGGCAAGGGGGTTAAAACCCAACTCCACTAGAATTTCCAAGACTTCTGGATGCTTGTCCACCACTTCTGCAACGGGAATTGACACATCGATGATATTGTCCATGACGACCTCCTTTGTATGTTCTAATACTCAATGAAAATCAAAGAGCAAACTAGGAAGCTAGCCGCAGGTTGCTCAAAACAGTGTTTTGAGGTTGTGGATAGAACTGAC
>NZ_VMLT01000069.1:0-5632 GCF_013276815.1 Streptococcus sp. 1055
GGCTAGCTTCCTAGTTTGTACTTTGATTTTCATTGAGTATAAACAAGCGACGCCATCGTTTTCTTTCCATACTAACCTCCATCAAAAAAATCCTCACACAAAAAACTTGTGTGAGGACGTCGATGCGCGGTACCACCTCAATTATAGGGAATTTCCCTATCGCTCTGTCTCGCAACAACGAGATGCACTGTAAGGTGTGCTCACCGAATTTTTATGATTTCAAATTCTAAATAGCATTCAGCCCAATTTTCATCATCGCCACTTATCTGTTTTCAGCTACCACAGACTCTCTAAAAAGTTTGTATGATTACTTTTCTGAATGGTTAAATTATATCATTTTTCAACTACTTGTCAAGACTCTTTTAGCATTTTTTTGATACTCACTCTTGAAAATTATCAACCTGAATTACGCAATCCTGTCGCAATTCCGTTGATGGTGATATGAATCAATCGTTCTTGATCACTGGACAATTCTCCACGACGTTGGCGTTTAATCAACTCTAACTGAATATAGTTGAGAATATTAAAGTAAGGCATACGGTAATCCAGACTAGCTTTTAGATATGGATTGTCAGCTAAGAGTTCGTCATGTCCTTCAATAGCCAGGATAACGTTCTTAGTAACTTGCCATTCATTTAAAATAGTCTCATAGATGGCCTTAACTTGCTCGTCTTCACAAAGTTTAGCATATTCAAAAGCAATATTCATATTTGATTTTGACAAGACCATATCAACATTTGAAAGAAGCGATTGGAAGAAAGGCCAATTTTGGTACATATCTCGTAAGATAGCAATATTCTTTGGATTTTTATCGATAAATTCCTTGAAGCTTGAACCAACCCCGTACCATCCAGGGAACATAACACGACTCTGTGACCATGAGAATACCCAAGGGATGGCACGCAAACCACCGATTTCAGTAATCGTCTTACGAGCGGCTGGACGAGAACCAATATTAAAACTTGAAATAGCCTTGATTGGACTTGACTCGAAGAAATAATCATAGAAATGCTCATTACCAAAGACCAAATCACGGTAGATATCGTAACTACGATCCACTACTTGATCCATAATGGCTTCATAACGATTTGAGGTATTGGTATCGCTCTTTTTCTGAGTAATCATACGATTAATAGCTGCCGATACTAGCATTTCAAGGTTATAGTAAGCGGCGTCTTTGTTACCGTATTTATTCCCAATTACTTCTCCTTGCTCCGTCAAACGAATGCGATCCTTAATAGACTTGAGCGGTTGAGAGGTGATAGCTTCATAGGTTGGCCCACCACCACGACCAACAGTCCCACCACGACCATGGAAGAAGGTAACTTTAACGCCAAATTCATCTCCAATAGCAGTCAATTGTTGTTGAGCCTTGTAGAGGGTCCAACATGATGACAAGTAACCGCCATCTTTATTACTGTCAGAGTAGCCCAACATGATTTCTTGGTAGTTATTGCGTGAGGCAATCCATTTTTTGGCAAGAGGAAGAGAAAGATATTGTCTCATTGTTTCCTCTGAGTGATCCAAGTCTTCAATTGTTTCAAAAAGGGGAACAATCTGAACACGCGCCCTTTCCGTATCCACCAGTCCTACTTCTTTTAATAGAATAGCTAATTCTAGCATATCAGAAAGGCTGGTTGCATGTGAAATGATGGTCTGACGGATGACGTCATCTCCCAACTTATCTTTCAAAACACGAGCCGTCTTAAAAATAGCTAGTTCTTTTGATAATAGTTCTGATTTTTCTGCGTGAGTAGCAGAAAGAATTCGTGGATCTTCTTCTAATTCTTTCAAGAGAAGGTCACACTTTTCTTCTTCGCTCAACTCGCTATAGCGAGAATGAATTCCTGCTGATTTCAAGAGTTCTACCACACAGGCTTCGTAGACGCTAGAGTCTTGTCGCATATCAATTGATGCTAGGTAAAAACCAAATATCTCTACTGCCTGCAATAATTCCACAAAATCACCTGAAATCAAGGACTCGCCCTTATTTTCTAGTAAAGAATCTCGAATGGCAATCAAATCCTTGTAGAAATCATTGGCGGTTTCATAACGAGTCCCAACTTCCTTATCCTCAATCAGATAGGTTTTTGTTGCTTGGATTTTTGACTGAATATCAAACAAGGCACGACGGTAAAGCTCTTTTTCGCGGTAAATCGAGTTATCCTTGGATTGACGAGCCATTTCTCTGACTTGCTTGCTGACATTGACAATGCTAGTTGAAAGAGAAAATTCACGATAAAGTTGGTAAATCTTTTCATCATAGTAGTTCATGATGACTTCACACTGAGTGAGTGCAGACTGCTTCAAGGTCTCTGCTGTAACAAAGGGATTACCATCACGGTCTCCACCAATCCACATACCCATGGTGATTGGTTTAGCCTGTTTTAAATCCAGACCATGCGCTTGCGCTAAGCGCTTATACTCCGTCGTCAAGTGAGGTAGAGCTTTCAAAAAGGAGCTGTTGTAATATTCCATAGCATTCGTGATTTCGTTAGTCACTTTTAATTTTTTCTCACGAATCATGTCTGTCTGCATGATAATTTCGATATAACGGCGCAAATCATTGTGCCATTTTTCTTTATTGATCAACCCCAACTTAACATCACGGTATTTACGCAAAAGACTATGAATATGATTTGTTAAATCCAACATACTTTTTCGTTGCACTTGTGTTGGATGAGCTGTCAAAACAGGGACAACATTCAAGTGTTCAAGAATTTCAACGGCATTTTCTTTTTCAGCAACCATTTTGATCGTTGTAGATAATTTACCTAAATAGTCCTGATTAATATTATTTTGATGATTGATTTCATAAGCTAAATCCACATCCTCTGAAATATTAATCAAAAGAGGTAAGATTGAAAAATAGCGTGAAATATAGACCATTTCATCATTTGATAAGCTAGTCACTAGACGGTTTAGACCTTGATAATCTTCCTGCGTTGATAATTCTTTCAACTGCATGATTTTTTCAAAGGTCTCTGGGGCAAGCATGTTTTTAGTAATATCTTCCAGCAATTCTGTTAGAATCAATACTTCTTCTTGCACAACACTTTTATTACTATAATTTTCTAATTTTTGAAGAGACATAGACTATCCTTTCTTTATTCTATTTCACAGAAGGTTCATTTGTTGATTTTCCAATTCTCGGTACAACTTAGCGCGTTTTTCACTGGCATCAATATTTAAGACAAAGGCCACTGCCACTGATAAGACTAGAAGACTATTTCCACCCTGGGATAAGAAGGGGAAAGTCACTCCTGTAGATGGAATCAAGCCCGAAATCCCTCCGATATTGACAAATACCTGAACCAACATCATCCCTCCGACACCGAGTGCAACCATGGCATTAAAAGGATTCTCCGCTCGGATACCGACCAAGATAATCCGCAGAATCATGAAAAACAAGAGAGCTAAAATAAGACTAGCACCAACAAAGCCAAATTCTTCAATCACGATAGAAAAGACAAAGTCTGTATGAGCTTCTGGTAAATAACCTCGTTTTTCAATCGAGTTTCCAAGACCTAGACCAAACCAACCGCCATTGACCATGGCAAAATAAGAATTAGCTAACTGGTGACCCGCATCCGCACGATCGGCAAAAGGATTAAAAAAGGCACTAAAGCGCTTGGCCACATAGCCAAATACTGGAATTTTTGAAAAGGTCTCAACACCGATTAGGCTGATAGTGGTCAAGACAAAGACAGAAGCAGTAGATACGAGCACCAGAATGGTTGAAAACCAGCGGTAAGCGATTCCACTAACTGTATACATAATCAAGGAAACCAAGACTAAAATAGTCGCATTCCCTAAATCAGGGAAAATTCCCAAACTTCCAATCAGAACTAGGAGAACGAATCGCCAATCATTAAAAGCACGAGGAAGCCATTGATTTTGAGTCAAAACTTGAAAATCATAAATAGCTATTTCTTCTTGCTGTTTGGAGAATCGGTGAGCCAAATACCAAATAATAATGATTTTTAAGTACTCAGCTGGCTGAATAGTTACTCCTGCAACCGAAATCCAACCGTATGCCCCGTTTACGGAAATACCAATAAAACGAGCCAAGAACAATAAAAGCATTTCTATCAATATAACTAAAATGATTAGTCGCTCATTTCTCAAAAAATCTAGTCTTAATTTATAAATTAAGGCAATCAGTATTAAACTAACAATCCAAAAGATTCCTTGATTTCGAACCAATTGCAAGGCGCTCTTGCCTTCTTCGATTAAAATAGCACTGGTGGTCGAATAGACCACAATCAAGCCCAAAATAGATAAAAGCAAGTAGGGAATCAAGATGGAATAATTTAATAAGTGCCTCTTACTAATCTTCATAGTATCACCACTCTACTAGGATACAGACAAATCTGTTCCAAATTCCGTTTTATTTTCTAGTTTTGATTGCTATTATACCATTTTTTCAGAAAGAAAAAAACTCTTACCTTACAATCCTTCACAATCCTTCGAATTTTACTATTTTTACAGAATTAAGGCAGAATTTGAAATCGTAAAACTATTTTGAATAAGAGTTGCTTCAACCCATTGGCTCCGACGGATTAAGTTGCTTTCGTGAATGCCAAAATCAGCCGCAATTTGTTCATAAGTGCTCTATTCTCGCATGTATTGAATAGTTAGCATGAGGAGACCAGGAGACCGTCTAGGCTTAATTTGGGTTTTCGTCCACTTTTGCGCGTTTACGTTGATAAGCTGTTTTTAACACAACTAACATCTCTTTAAATGTCGTGCGCTGAACTGAACACCTACAAGGCTCTTAAAACGGCTATCGCTTAATTGTTTACTTGCTTCATCATCCATAGTTTTATTGTATTGTATTTTGTTTCGCAGGAAGTCTATTATCCCTTTCGTTCCAAGGTTTTTACGCTTTTAGCAACAAGCTTACACACTCCACGTGATGCGTCTGTAGAACTAAAAAGGTTCGGGGAAGCTTTTGAGGATTAATTGCGTTTATCTAACAAACTCACACATTCAACGTGGCATGACTGATGAAGTCATCATAAGAATTTCACTTGCTGCTCTTTTACGTTGGCAGGCTGAACGGTCAGAAGTATCATTGTATATCATTTGTATCATGGCATATAAAGTATCGCTCTATTTTATTGATGGTTTTAAAATCGCTCTTATCATGGCGAGCCATTCAAATTTGCTCCACAAATGAGGAAAGTACCATTTTAGGCTATTCAGTTGTCAAAGGGCAAATAAAAAATCTCACTCATTTTCAAACTCTATGAAATTGAGGAGATTATTTTCTAAAGCGAATTTTATCAGGAAAATCAGTTAATCCCAATAAATAGTCTGTACTGACGTCATAGAAATCTGAGAGTTTAACCAATACATCAGCCGTCAACGCATGCTCACCCCGTTCAATTTTGGCATAAGCTGAATTTGTAAACGAAAGTATTGTAGCTATTTGCTTTTGGGTCAGATCATGATCCTCCCTCAAATCTCTCAAACGTCTGTACATCTAGCTTTCTCCTAAGAAAAAGTATAGACCATATATTGTAACTATTTAGGATATTGTCCAAATCGGACAACAGGAATTTTACCATCCTTTATATAGACTTTTATTTTTATGTATCAAGTTTTTTAAATCAAAACCACCAGTGTG
>NZ_VMLT01000007.1:0-20120 GCF_013276815.1 Streptococcus sp. 1055
GGAGTTTGCGCTTGAGGATATAGCTTCATGAGCCCTTGATAAGCACTGTCAGACAAGATTTTACCAGCTTGTCCGATATTTCTGCGACTCATTTTGAACAACTTCATATCATGACAATAGTTCACAGTGATCTCCAAAGAAACAATTCTCCCTTGACTTGTGACAATCGCTTGAGCCTTCATAGCGTGGCATTTCTTTTTACCAGAATCATTCGCTAATTGTTTTTTAGGGCGATGGATTTTTACTTCCGTCGCATCAATCATTACCGTGTCCTCAGAACTGAGAGGAGTTCTTGAAATCGTAAAACCACTTTGAACAAGAGTTACTTCAACCCATTGACTCCGATGGGTTAAGTTGCTTTCGTGAATAGCAAAATCAGCCGCAATTTGTTCATAAGTTCGATATTTTCGCACATATTGAAGTCGCCATAAGAAGGTCTTCTAGGCTTAGTTTAGGTTTTCGTCCCCCTTTTGCGTGTTTACCTTGATAAGCTGTTTTCAATACAGCTAACATCTCTTCAAAAGTCGTGCGCTGAACAGCAACAAGGAGCTTAAATCGTGTATCAGTTAGTTGTTTACTTGCTTCATAATTTTATTGTATCATATTTTTGTTTCACAGGAAGTCTAATAAATAAAAACTCTTTAAAATTTTGTTGGGAAAATGGGAAAAGATATAAATGGAAACTTAGTATAACACTTGGAAAACTCTGTAAAAATAGTAAGTCAATTCATGCCTCGTTTTTTCTCTAGGGATGGGCGGTTATATTTCTATGACCATTTGTCGTAATAAACATCCCTACCAAGGGTCAATAGAAATAAATTCAACGAAACTTTTGCTGTCAGATTTAGATGCCCAACTTGTCATTTATACTCTTTCATATAGGACTTTCTATAAGGATGGAAAAAAGAAGGGAAATTTGATAAGATAGGAATATGGATTTTGAAAAAATTGAACAAGCTTATACCTATTTACTAGAGAATGTCCAAGTCATCCAAAATGATTTGGCGACCAACTTTTATGACGCCTTAGTGGAGCAAAATAGCATCTATCTGGATGGCGAGACTGAGCTAAATCAGGTCAAGGAGAACAATCAGGCTCTTAAACGCTTAGCGCTTCTCAAAGAAGAATGGCTCAAGACCTACCAGTTTCTCTTGATGAAGGCTGGGCAGACAGAGCCCCTGCAGGCTAATCACCAGTTTACGCCAGATGCTATTGCCTTGCTTTTGGTATTTATTGTGGAAGAGTTGTTTACAGAGGAAGAAATCACTATCCTCGAAATGGGTTCTGGCATGGGAATTCTGGGCGCTACTTTCTTGACCTCGCTTGATAAAAAGGTGGATTACTTGGGAATGGAAGTGGATGATTTGCTGATTGATTTGGCAGCTAGCATGGCAGACGTGATCGGATTGCAGGCTGGCTTTGTCCAAGGAGATGCCGTTCGTCCACAAATGCTCAAAGAAAGCGATGTGGTCATCAGCGACTTGCCGGTCGGCTATTATCCTGATGATGCCGTTGCGTCGCGTCATCAAGTTGCTTCTAGCCAAGAATATACTTACGCCCATCACTTGCTCATGGAACAAGGGCTTAAGTATCTCAAGTTAGACGGATACGCTATTTTTCTAGCTCCGAGTGATTTGTTGACCAGCCCTCAAAGTGATTTGTTAAAAGGGTGGCTGAAAGAAGAGGCGAGTCTGGTTGCTATGATTAGTCTGC
This sequence comes from Streptococcus sp. 1055, assembly GCF_013276815.1. Lineage (NCBI taxonomy): Bacteria > Bacillati > Bacillota > Bacilli > Lactobacillales > Streptococcaceae > Streptococcus > Streptococcus sp. 1055. The sequence continues at coordinate 1,714 of NZ_VMLT01000007.1, forward strand.
CTGAAAATCTCTTTGCCAATGTCAACCAATCTAAGACTATTTTTATCTTACAGAAGAAAAATGAAATAGCAGTAGAGCCTTTTGTGTATCCACTTGCTAGCTTGCAAGATGCAAGCATTTTAATGAAATTCAAAGAAAATTTTCAAAATTGGAGCAAAGGTACTGAAATATAAAATAGATTTTGTTATAATAGTTGAAAACGCTTAAAAGAGGTAATTGATAATGACAAAAACAATCGCAATAAATGCAGGAAGTTCAAGTTTAAAATGGCAATTATACTTAATGCCAGAAGAAAAAGTATTGGCGAAAGGCTTGATTGAACGTATCGGTTTGAAAGATTCAATTTCAACTGTAAAATTTGATGGCCGTTCTGAACAACAAATTTTAGATATCGAAAATCACACACAAGCTGTTAAAATCTTATTGGATGACTTGATTCGTTTCGATATTATCAAGGCTTATGATGAGATTACAGGTGTTGGACACCGTGTTGTTGCGGGTGGAGAATATTTCAAAGAATCAACAGTTGTTGAGGGGGATGTTTTAGAAAAAGTTGAAGAGTTGAGTTTGTTGGCTCCTCTCCACAATCCAGCCAATGCAGCAGGTGTTCGTGCCTTCAAGGAATTGTTGCCAGACATTACCAGTGTAGTTGTTTTTGATACTTCCTTCCACGCAAGTATGCCAGAGAAAGCTTATCGCTACCCTCTACCAACAAAATATTACACAGAAAACAAGGTTCGTAAATACGGTGCTCATGGTACAAGTCACCAGTTTGTAGCAGGAGAAGCTGCAAAACTCTTGGGACGTCCATTAGAAGACTTGAAGTTGATTACCTGTCATATTGGTAACGGAGGCTCAATTACAGCTGTGCAAGCCGGCAAATCTGTTGATACTTCTATGGGCTTCACTCCTCTGGGTGGTATTATGATGGGAACGCGTACAGGGGACATTGATCCAGCTATCATTCCTTATTTAATGCAATATACAGAGGATTTTAATACACCAGAAGATATCAGTAGTGTTCTTAATCGTGAATCGGGTCTTTTGGGAGTTTCTGCTAATTCTAGCGATATGCGTGACATAGAAGCTGCTGTAGCAGAAGGGAATCACGACGCTAGCTTGGCTTATGAAATGTATGTTGACCGTATTCAAAAACATATCGGTCAGTACCTTGCAGTACTAAATGGAGCAGATGCCATTGTTTTCACAGCAGGTGTTGGTGAAAATGCAGAAAATTTCCGTCATGATGTAATCTCAGGAATTTCGTGGTTTGGTTGTGATGTTGATGATGAAAAGAATATCTTTGGTGTGACAGGAGACATCTCAACAGATGCAGCGAAGATCCGTGTCTTGGTTATTCCAACAGATGAAGAATTAGTCATTGCCCGTGATGTTGAACGCTTGAAAAAATAAGTGAAACTAAAAAAATATTCAATACAAGGAGTTGGGAAAGAGATTTTCCGGCTCCTTTTTCTGATGAAATTGTGCAAAACCTTGCTATGATTGGCTTTTTTGAAAAATATGGTATAATAGTAGTAATTTAATAGATGGAGTTGAGTTTTGAAGAAAAACTTTCGTGTAAAAAGAGAGAAAGATTTTAAGGCGATTTTCAAGGAGGGGACAAGTTTTGCCAATCGCAAATTTGTCGTCTACCAACTAGAAAACCAGAAAAATCATTTTCGAGTAGGTCTATCAGTTAGCAAAAAACTGGGGAATGCCGTCACTAGAAATCAAATTAAGCGACGGATTCGGCATGTTATCCAGAATGCAAAAGGGAGTCTGGTAGAAGATGTCGACTTTGTTGTCATTGCTCGAAAAGGGGTTGAAACCTTGGGATACGCAGAGATGGAGAGAAATCTACTCCACGTATTAAAATTATCAAAGATTTACCAGGAAGGAAATGGGAGTGAAAAAGAAACTACAGTTGACTAGTTTGCTAGGACTGTCTCTATTGATCATGACAGCCTGTGCGACTAGTGGGACAACTAGCGATATTACAGCCAATTCGGCTGATTTTTGGAGTAAATTTGTTTACTTCTTTGCGGAAATCATTCGCTTTTTATCGTTTGATATTAGTATCGGAGTGGGGATTATTCTCTTTACGGTCTTGATTCGTACAGTCCTCTTGCCAGTCTTTCAGGTGCAAATGGTGGCTTCTAGGAAAATGCAGGAAGCTCAGCCACGCATTAAGGCGCTTCGAGAACAATATCCAGGTCGAGATATGGAAAGCAGAACCAAACTAGAGAAGGAAATGCGTAAAGTATTTAAAGAAATGGGTGTCAGACAGTCAGACTCTCTTTGGCCGATTTTGATTCAGATGCCGGTTATTTTGGCCCTGTTCCAAGCCCTATCAAGAGTTGACTTTTTAAAGACAGGTCATTTCTTATGGATTAACCTTGGTGGTGTAGATACAACCCTTGTTCTTCCGATTTTAGCAGCAGTATTCACCTTTTTAAGTACTTGGTTGTCCAACAAAGCCTTGTCTGAGCGTAATGGAGCTACGACAGCGATGATGTATGGGATTCCAGTCTTGATTTTTATCTTTGCAGTTTATGCGCCAGGTGGAGTTGCCCTATACTGGACAGTGTCCAATGCTTACCAAGTCTTGCAAACCTATTTCTTGAACAATCCATTCAAGATTATCGCAGAGCGCGAGGCTGTAGTACAGGCACAGAAAGATTTGGAAAATAGAAAAAGAAAAGCCAAGAAAAAGGCTCAGAAAACGAAATAATAAGGAGGAATCTGGTAATGGTAGTATTTACAGGTTCAACTGTTGAAGAAGCAATCCAGAAAGGATTGAAGGAATTAGATATTCCAAGGAAGAAGGCACATATTAAAGTCATTTCTCGTGAGAAAAAAGGGTTTCTTGGTTTATTTGGTAAAAAACCAGCCCAAGTGCATATTGAAGCGATTAGTGAAACGACTGTTGTCAAAGCAAATCAACAAGCTGTAAAGGGAGTTCCAAAACAAATCAATGATTTGAATGAGCCTGTTAAAACAGTTAGTGAAGCGACCGTTGATTTGGGTCATGTTGTAGAGGCAATTAAAAAGATTGAGGAAGAAGGTCAAGGTATTTCTGATGAAGTCAAGGCTGAAATCTTAAAACATGAAAGACATGCCAGCACTATCTTAGAAGAAACTGGTCACATTGAGATTTTAAATGAACTTCAAATCGAGGAAGCGATGAGGGAAGAAGCGGGCGCTGATGACCTTGAAACTGAGCAAGACCAGACTGAAAATCAAGACCTGACAGAGATGGGCTTGAAAGTTGGACCAAGCTTTGATATTGAACAAGTAGCTACGGAAGTAACGACTTATGTTCAAACGATTATTGATGACATGGATGTTGAGGCGACGATTTCAAATGACTATAACCGTCGTAGCATCAATCTACAAATTAACACCAACGAACCAGGTCGTATTATCGGTTACCATGGTAAAGTCTTGAAGTCCTTGCAACTGTTGGCTCAAAATTATCTTTATAATAGCTATTCAAGAACCTTCTATATTACAATCAATGTCAATGATTATGTTGAACACCGTGCAGAAGTCTTGCAGACCTATGCGCAAAAATTGGCGACTCGTGTTTTAGAAGAAGGGCGCAGTCATCAAACAGATCCAATGTCAAATAGCGAACGCAAGATTATCCATCGTATTATTTCACGTATGGATGGTGTGACTAGTTACTCTGAGGGTGACGAGCCCAATCGCTATGTCGTTGTAGATACAGAATAAGTAAAATCAGGGTTGACCTGATTTTTTGCTAGCTAGAGGAGATGAAACGGATGTTGAATAAGATAAGAGACTATTTAGACTTTGCTGGTTTGCAGTACCGTAATCCTGATAAAGCGGGAGCAGAGCGAGAGAAGATGCTGGTATTCCGCCACAAAGGGCAAGAGGCCCGAAAGGCTTTTACAGAACTGGCCAAAGCATTTCAAGCAAGCCATCCAGAATGGCAACTCCAACAGACTAGTCAGTGGATGAATCAGGCCTAGCGTTTGAGACCACATTTTTGGGTTTATCTACAGAGAGACGGACAAGTGACAGAACCTATGATGGCCTTACGTTTGTATGGGACATCTACTGACTTTGGAATTTCTTTGGAAGTCAGTTTCATCGAACGTAAGAAGGATGAGCAAACACTGGGCAAGCAGGCCAAAGTTTTAGAAATTCCAACCGTTAAAGGAATTTATTATCTAGCCTACTCTGATGGGCAAAGTCAACGGTGGGAGGCGAATGAAGAAAAGCATCGTACTTTACGCGAGAAGGTGAGAAGTCAAGAAGTTCGAAAAGTTTTAGTGAAGGTAGATGTTCCTATGACAGAAAATTCGTCTGAAGAAGAAATCGTAGAAGGCTTATTGAAGTCTTATTCTAAAATTCTTCCCTATTATCTAGCTACGAGAAAATAAGATAATTTGTAAAACATCATAAATCATACAGTCCAAGAGTGAACAGTCCGCTGTGTAATTCTTGGTCTTTTTGTTTGCGCTTTCGCATTATATAATAAACTTACAAAAACAATTCAAAAGGAGAACAATTATGGAAGTCGTTTCAAGTGTTCTAAATTGGTTTTCTAGCAATATTTTGCAGAATCCCGCATTTTTCGTAGGTTTATTGGTGTTGATAGGATACGCACTTTTGAAAAAACCTGCCCATGACGTTTTCTCAGGGTTTGTTAAAGCAACAGTAGGGTATATGTTGCTTAACGTGGGTGCTGGCGGTTTGGTTACAACCTTCCGTCCAATCTTAGCAGCCCTTAACTACAAATTCCAAATTGGTGCAGCGGTTATCGACCCTTACTTTGGACTTGCTGCAGCAAACAACAAAATTGCAGCAGAGTTTCCAGATTTTGTTGGAACTGCAACTACAGCTCTATTGATTGGTTTCGGAATAAATATCTTGCTCGTAGCTCTTCGAAAGATTACGAAGGTAAGAACCCTCTTTATTACTGGTCACATCATGGTACAACAAGCTGCAACAGTATCTCTTATGGTTCTATTCTTAGTACCACAATTGCGCAATGCTTACGGTACAGCAGCGATTGGTATCATCTGTGGACTTTACTGGGCAGTTAGTTCAAATATGACTGTTGAGGCAACTCAACGTTTGACTGGTGGTGGCGGATTTGAGATTGGTCACCAACAGCAATTTGCAATCTGGTTTGTAGATAAAGTAGCAGGACGCTTTGGTAAGAAAGAAGAAAGTTTAGACAATCTTAAATTACCTAAGTTCCTCTCAATCTTCCACGATACAGTTGTTGCATCTGCTACCTTGATGCTCGTATTCTTCGGAGCCATTCTTTTAATCTTGGGTCCAGACATTATGTCTAATAAAGAAGTCATCACTTCAGGAACTCTATTCAATCCTGCTAAACAAGATTTCTTTATGTACATTATCCAAACAGCCTTTACCTTCTCAGTTTACTTGTTCGTTTTGATGCAAGGTGTCCGAATGTTCGTATCTGAGTTGACAAACGCCTTCCAAGGTATTTCAAACAAATTGTTGCCAGGTTCATTCCCAGCGGTTGACGTTGCAGCTTCTTATGGATTTGGTTCTCCAAATGCTGTCTTGTCAGGATTTACCTTTGGTTTGATTGGTCAATTGATTACAATTGTCTTGCTCATCGTCTTTAAAAATCCGATTCTTATTATTACAGGATTTGTACCAGTGTTCTTTGACAATGCAGCCATTGCGGTCTACGCTGATAAACGCGGCGGATGGAAAGCGGCTGTTATCCTTTCCTTTATATCAGGTGTCCTTCAAGTTGCTCTAGGAGCTCTTTGTGTGGCCCTTCTCGATTTGGCATCTTATGGTGGCTACCATGGAAATATCGACTTTGAATTCCCATGGCTTGGATTTGGATATATCTTCAAATACCTTGCTATTGTTGGTTATGTACTTGTGTGTCTCTTCTTGCTTGTTATTCCTCAACTTCAATTTGCCAAAGCAAAAGATAAAGAGAAATATTACAACGGTGAAGTTCAAGAAGAAGCTTAGTATCTAGAAAAGGAGAAATAAAATGGTTAAAGTATTAGCAGCGTGCGGAAATGGAATGGGTTCATCAATGGTTATCAAGATGAAGGTTGAAAATGCTCTCCGTAAGCTTAATCAAACAGATTTTACAGTCAATTCATGCAGTGTCGGTGAAGCTAAAGGTTTAGCAGTAGGATATGACATCGTAATCGCTTCTCTTCATTTGATTCAAGAATTGGAAGGGCGAACTAATGGGAAGTTAATTGGGCTTGATAACTTGATGGATGATAAAGAAATCACCGAAAAACTCAGTCAAGCACTACAGTAAAAGGTTGGAGGGGGCTGGACAGAAACTGAGAGTTATCGTTTCTGTCCTTCTCCCTCTTTAAATAAAGGAGGCAGATATGAATTTAAAACAAGCTTTAATTGACAACGACTCGATCCGACTAGGTTTAGAGGCTAACGATTGGAAAGAAGCAGTCAAGGTAGCAGTAGATCCCTTGATTGAAAGTGGGGCAATTTTGCCAGAGTATTACGATGCTATCATTGAATCGACTGAAGAGTATGGGCCTTACTATATCTTGATGCCAGGTATGGCTATGCCCCACGCTAGACCTGAAGCTGGTGTGCAAAGTGATGCCTTTTCATTGATTACCTTACAAAATCCTGTTGTATTTTCAGATGGGAAAGAGGTATCTGTTTTGTTGGCACTAGCAGCAACAAGCTCAAAAATTCACACAAGTGTAGCCATTCCACAAATTATTGTCCTGTTTGAATTAGAAGATTCTATTGCACGTTTACAGGCTTGCCAGACTAAAGAAGATGTCTTGGCTATGATTGAAGAATCTAAGGATAGCCCTTATCTCGAAGGATTGGATTTGGAAAGTTAGAAAGAGGAATAAAGAAATGACAAAAAGAATACCTAATTTACAAGTTGCATTAGACTATTCAGACTTGCAAGGAGCGATTAAAGCAGCTGTTTCTGTTGGTCAGGAAGTAGATATTATCGAAGCTGGAACTGTTTGCTTGCTTCAAGTTGGAAGTGAACTGGCTGAAGTCTTGCGTAGCCTTTTCCCAGATAAGATTATTGTGGCAGACACAAAATGTGCTGATGCTGGTGGAACAGTTGCTAAAAATAATGCGGTTCGTGGAGCAGACTGGATGACTTGTATCTGTTGTGCAACCATCCCTACTATGGAAGCAGCTCTAAAGGCTATCAAGACTGAACGAGGAGAACGAGGCGAAATCCAGATCGAGCTTTATGGCGATTGGACTTTTGAACAAGCTCAGCTTTGGCTAGATGCAGGTATTTCACAAGCTATTTATCACCAATCTCGTGATGCTCTTCTTGCTGGTGAAACTTGGGGTGAAAAAGACCTTAATAAGGTTAAAAAACTCATTGACATGGGCTTCCGAGTTTCTGTAACCGGTGGTCTAGATGTAGATACTCTCAAACTCTTTGAAGGCGTTGATGTCTTTACCTTTATCGCAGGTCGTGGAATTACGGAGGCTGCGGATCCAGCAGGAGCAGCGCGTGCCTTCAAGGATGAAATCAAACGAATTTGGGGGTAAACCATGGCACGTCCGATTGGAATTTATGAGAAGGCAACCCCGACACACTTTACTTGGCTAGAACGTTTAAATTTTGCCAAGGAGTTAGGCTTTGATTTTGTCGAGATGTCTATTGACGAACGTGACGAGCGTTTAGCAAGACTTGACTGGAGTAAGGAAGAACGCTTGGAAGTTGTCAAAGCAATCTATGGAACTGGTGTTCGTATTCCTTCTATCTGTTTTTCAGGCCATCGTCGCTACCCATTGGGTTCAAAAGATCCAGTTCTAGAGGAAAAATCTCTAGAACTCATGAAAAAATGTATCGAATTAGCTCAAGACTTGGGAGTTCGTACGATTCAATTAGCTGGTTACGATGTTTACTATGAGGAAAAGTCACCCCAGACACGCCAACGTTTTATCAAAAATTTGAGAAAAGCCTGTGACTGGGCTGAAGAAGCTCAGGTGGTACTTGCTATTGAAATTATGGATGATCCTTTCATCAATAGCATCGAAAAATATTTGGCTATAGAAAAAGAGATTGACTCTCCCTTCCTCTTTGTATATCCAGATATTGGTAATGTGTCTGCATGGCATAATGATATCTATAGTGAGTTTTATCTTGGTCATCATGCCATCGCAGCTCTCCATCTCAAGGATACTTATGCAGTGACAGAAAGTTCAAAGGGGCAGTTCCGAGATGTACCTTTTGGGCAAGGTTGTGTCAAATGGGAAGAAGCTTTCGATATTTTAAAACAAACCAATTATAATGGACCTTTCCTAATCGAAATGTGGTCTGAAAATTGTGAAACAGTAGAAGAAACACGCGCAGCCATTCAAGAGGCGCAAGCTTTTCTCTATCCACTCATTAAGAAAGCAGGTTTGATGTAAGATGAATCAAGTAATCGATGCTATGCGTAAACGAGTCTGTGATGCCAATCAATCATTGCCAAAACATGGACTTGTCAAATTTACCTGGGGGAATGTATCTGAAGTCAATCGCGAACTCGGTGTCATTGTTATCAAACCATCAGGCGTGGATTATGACGAATTGACACCTGAAAACATGGTAGTGACTGATCTAGATGGTAAGATCCTAGAAGGGGATTTAAGACCATCTTCCGACCTCCCAACTCATGTGCAATTATATAAGGCTTGGTCAGAAATTGGTAGTGTGGTTCACACCCATTCGACAGAAGCTGTTGGTTGGGCTCAGGCAGGTCGTGATATTCCTTTCTACGGAACAACCCATGCAGATTATTTCTACGGTTCAATCCCTTGCGCCCGTAGTTTGACCAAGGACGAAGTAGAAGTGACCTATGAAAAAGATACTGGCCTGGTTATCGTAGAAGAGTTTGAACATCGCGGACTTAACCCGGTTGAAGTACCAGGAATTGTTGTACGCAATCACGGTCCATTCACCTGGGGCAAAAATCCAGAGAATGCTGTTTATCACTCTGTCGTACTAGAGGAAGTATCAAAGATGAATCGCTTTACAGAACAAATCAATCCAAGAGTTGGACCTGCTCCCCAGTACATACTAGAAAAGCACTACCAACGTAAACATGGACCAAATGCTTATTATGGTCAAAAGTAAGAACGATGAAGGAGGAGAAAAAGATAAATTTAGCTCCTCTTTTTACATTTGATTTTTATTGAGAGTAAAGTTGGAGTTGAAGTAATTTTGAAAGATTTTTTAGAAATAGCGCTTTATATATATATGGTAAAATAAAAAGAATTGCTGTGATATCAATAGATTTGGGGGATTTTTTAATATGGTACTGGATAAGGCAAGTTGTGATTTGCTTCAATATTTGATGGATCAAGAAACGTCCAAAACGATTATGGCGATTTCGAAAGATTTGAAAGAGTCAAGAAGGAAAATTTATTATCACATTGACAAAATCAATGCTGCTCTGGGTGACGAGGCGCTTCACATCATTAGTATTCCACGAATTGGTATTCACTTAACGGAAGAGCAGAGAGATGCTTGTTGTAAACTATTATCGGAAGTAGATTCGTACGATTATATCATGAGTGCGCATGAACGTATGATGATAATGTTATTATGGATAGGTATTTCTAAAGAACGTATTACGATTGAAAAATTGATAGAGTTAACAGAGGTATCTAGGAATACTGTTCTCAATGATTTGAATAGTATTCGTTATCAACTAACTTTGGAACAATATCAGGTGACCTTGCAAGTGAGCAAGTCACAGGGATACCACCTTCATGCCCACCCTCTTAATAAAATTCAGTATCTTCAATCGCTTCTATATCATATTTTTATGGAAGAAAATGCCACTTTTGTATCTATTTTAGAAGATAAGATGAAAGAGAGGTTAGATGATGAGTGTTTGCTTTCTGTTGAAATGAACCAATTTTTTAAGGAACAGGTTCCTTTAGTTGAACAAGATTTAGGGAAGAAAATAAACCATCATGAAATAACTTTTATGTTGCAGGTTCTACCTTATTTGCTGTTAAGCTGTCATAATGTTGAACAGTATCAAGAAAGACATCAGGATATAGAGAAAGAATTTTCTTTGATAAGAAAAAGAATAGAGTATCAGGTGTCTAAGAAGTTAGGAGAACGGTTGTTTCAAAAGTTTGAAATTTCTTTGTCAGGACTTGAAGTTTCTCTTGTAGCTGTTCTCCTACTCTCCTATCGTAAAGATTTGGATATTCATGCAGAAAGTGATGATTTTCGGCAATTAAAACTTGCTTTAGAAGAATTTATCTGGTATTTTGAATCACAAATCCGAATGGAGATTGAGAACAAGGATGATTTGTTACGAAATTTGATGATCCACTGTAAAGCCTTGTTATTTAGAAAGACTTACGGTATTTTTTCTAAAAATCCTCTAACAAAACAAATTCGATTCAAGTATGAAGAATTATTTTTAGTCACTAGAAAATCTGCGGAAATTTTAGAAGGAGCATGGTTTATTCGGCTAACAGACGATGATATTGCCTATTTGACGATTCATATTGGAGGATTTTTGAAGTATACACCATCGTCTCAAAAAAATATGAAAAAAGTTTATCTCGTTTGTGATGAAGGTGTTGCGGTTTCGAGACTTTTGCTGAAACAATGCAAACTTTATTTTCCAAATGAGCAAATTGGCACTGTATTTACAACAGAACAATTTAAGAGTGTGGAAGATATTGCACAAGTTGATGTAGTGATTACTACTAATGATGATTTGGATAGCAGATTTCCGATTTTAAGGGTTAATCCTATCCTTGAAGCAGAAGATATTTTGAAAATGCTAGACTATCTTAAACACAATATATTTCGTAATGAGAGCAAAAGTTTCAGTGAAAATCTTTCTAGTCTTATTTCGTCTTATATTGTAGACAGCAAGTTGGCTAGTAAGTTCCAAGAAGAGGTTCAAACACTTATAAATCAAGAAATAGTAGTTCAAGCTTTTTTGGAAGATATTTGAAGGACAGTCCAATGATGAACACAAACCTGTGTTTTTCTTGGTCTTTTTTAGTGTTTTGAAGGGTGGTATACTAATCTCAAAGATAACAATTATATCCAAAGGAGGCAACATATGCCAAACGTCAAAGAAATTACAAGAGAGTCATGGATTTTAGCCACTTTCCCAGAGTGGGGAACATGGTTGAACGAAGAAATCGAAGAAGAAGTCGTACCTGAAGGCAACTTTGCCATGTGGTGGCTAGGCAACTGTGGTACTTGGATTAAGACACCAGCTGGTGCTAACGTTGTCATGGACCTTTGGTCAAACCGTGGAAAATCAACTAAAAAAGTGAAAGATATGGTTCGTGGGCACCAAATGGCAAATATGGCAGGTGTTCGTAAGTTGCAACCAAACTTGCGTGTTCAGCCAATGGTTATCGATCCATTTGCTATCAATGAACTAGACTATTACTTAGTTTCACACTTCCACAGTGATCATATCGACCCATACACAGCTGCAGCAATTCTCAACAATCCTAAGTTAGAGCATGTTAAGTTTATCGGTCCTTACCACTGTGGACGAATCTGGGAAGGATGGGGTGTTCCAAAAGAACGTATCATCGTTGTGAAGCCAGGTGACACTATCGAATTAAAAGATATGAAGATTCATGCAGTAGAATCATTTGACCGTACTTGCTTGGTAACTCTCCCAGTGAACGGTGCTGATGAGACAGACGGTGAACTTGCTGGCTTGGCTGTTACAGATGAAGAAATGGCTCAAAAGGCTGTTAACTATATCTTTGAAACACCAGGTGGAACCATCTATCATGGTGCAGATTCTCACTTCTCAAACTATTTTGCAAAACATGGTAAAGACTTTAAAATTGATGTTGCTTTGAATAACTATGGTGAAAATCCGGTAGGTATCCAAGACAAAATGACATCTATCGACCTTCTTCGTATGGCAGAAAATCTGCGTACCAAAGTCATTATCCCAGTTCACTATGATATCTGGTCTAACTTCATGGCTTCTACTAATGAGATTCTAGAACTTTGGAAAATGCGAAAAGATCGCTTGCAATACGATTTCCATCCATTTATCTGGGAAGTTGGCGGTAAGTATACTTATCCTCAAGATCAACACTTAGTAGAATACCATCATCCACGTGGTTTTGACGATTGTTTTGAACAAGACTCTAACATTCAATTTAAAGCTTTGCTATAATATAAAAATATTCTTTGGAGGTTATCCGTATGTTGCATGATACGGATAATTTTCATATAATAGTAGAATAGAATGTGTGATTCAATAATCACCTCAAATAGAAAGGAAATTCTATGTCAAATCTATCTGTTAATGCAATTCGTTTCCTAGGTATTGACGCTATCAACAAAGCCAACTCAGGTCACCCAGGTGTGGTTATGGGAGCAGCTCCGATGGCATATAGCCTCTTTACAAAACAACTTCGTATCAATCCAGCTCAACCAAACTGGATCAACCGTGACCGCTTTATTCTTTCAGCTGGTCATGGTTCAATGCTTCTTTATGCCCTTCTTCACCTTTCTGGCTTTGAAGATGTTAGTATGGATGAGATCAAGAGCTTCCGTCAATGGGGTTCAAAAACACCAGGTCACCCAGAATTTGGCCATACAGCAGGGATTGATGCTACGACAGGTCCTCTAGGGCAAGGGATTTCAACTGCCACTGGTTTTGCCCAAGCAGAACGTTTCTTGGCAGCCAAATATAACCGCGAAGGCTACAATATCTTTGACCACTATACTTACGTTATCTGTGGAGACGGAGACTTGATGGAAGGTGTCTCAAGCGAGGCGGCTTCATACGCAGGTCTGCAAAAACTTGATAAGTTGGTTGTTCTTTATGATTCAAATGACATCAACTTGGATGGTGAGACAAAAGATTCCTTCACAGAAAGTGTTCGTGACCGTTACAATGCCTATGGTTGGCATACTGCCTTGGTTGAAGATGGAACAGATTTAGAAGCAATCCATGCTGCTATCGAAGTAGCTAAAGCTTCAGGTAAACCATCTTTGATTGAAGTGAAGACGGTTATTGGATACGGTTCTCCAAACAAACAGGGAACTAATGCTGTACACGGTGCTCCTCTTGGAGCAGATGAAACTGCAGCAACTCGTCAAGCCCTCGGTTGGGACTATGAACCATTTGAAATTCCAGAACAAGTATATGCTGATTTCAAAGAACATGTTGTAGACCGTGGCGCATCAGCTTATCAAGCTTGGACTAAATTAGTCGCAGATTACAAAGAAGCGCATCCAGAATTGGCTGCAGAAGTAGAAGCTATCATCGATGGACGTGAGCCAGTTGAAGTGACTCCAGCAGACTTCCCAGCCTTAGAAAATGGCTTCTCTCAAGCAACTCGTAACTCGAGCCAAGATGCCTTGAACGTTGTAGCTGCTAAATTGCCAACTTTCTTGGGTGGATCAGCTGACCTAGCTCACTCAAACATGACTTACATTAAAACAGATGGACTTCAAGACGATGCTAATCGCTTGAACCGTAACATTCAGTTTGGTGTTCGTGAATTTGCCATGGGAACGATCTTGAACGGGATGGCTCTTCACGGTGGACTTCGTGTATACGGTGGAACTTTCTTCGTCTTCTCTGACTATGTGAAGGCAGCAGTCCGCTTGTCAGCCCTGCAAGGACTTCCTGTGACTTATGTCTTTACCCACGATTCAATCGCAGTTGGGGAAGACGGTCCAACGCACGAACCAGTTGAGCACTTGGCAGGTCTTCGTGCCATGCCAAATCTAAATGTTTTCCGCCCAGCAGATGCGCGTGAAACGCAAGCAGCTTGGTACCTTGCAGTGACAAGCGAAAACACACCAACTGCCCTTGTCTTGACACGTCAAAACTTGACTGTTGAAGAAGGGACAGACTTCGGCAAGGTTGCTAAAGGTGCTTATGTTGTCTATGAAAATACAGTCGACTTTGATACCATCTTGATTGCGACAGGTTCAGAGGTCAATCTAGCTGTCTCAGCTGCCAAAGAATTGGCTAGTCAAGGCGCAAAAGTCCGCGTAGTCAGCATGCCATCTACAGATGTCTTTGATAAACAAGATGCAGCTTACAAGGAAGAAATTCTTCCAAATGCAGTCCGCCGTCGTGTTGCAGTCGAAATGGGTGCAAGTCAAAACTGGTACAAATATGTTGGTCTAGATGGTGCTGTTCTTGGTATTGATACCTTCGGAGCCTCTGCCCCAGCACCAAAAGTATTGGCAGAATATGGCTTTACTGTAGAAAATCTTGTAGAATTTGTGAATAACTTGAAATAATGAAATTAAAAGTTTTAAGGAATTCAATAGTAGATGATTGCTTATAAAAATGGTGGAACGAATTCCGTTCCACCATTTTCTATAGGACATAAAAGAGATGTTAGATTAATTTATTAAAAATTAACGTAGGTGGTTTCAGTCTTGACATAGCCTGAATAGTCAGAGTTTTTATAAAACTTAGTAATAAATTTCCATTTCCGTTGATGCGCATTTATATAAGTGGTAGTGATGTAGTACGGATAAGGGTTATTTGATTGAAGCCAGGATTGATAGACGCTTATACCGGAAAATGCTGCGCCAATTATCCAAGTCCAAGGACCACCAATAATAGCTCCTAATTGTGCAAAGAATGCACTTAACCCCAAATTCATCAAATTATCTCTAAAAGAATTTTCCAGTACATTTCCTCTGACGGTTGAGACATAATGCCAAGCTTTTGGATCTATTGAACGAAAAGTTACTGAGTTGCCAATTGAATTGAGCTCATATTCACTAAAAAATTGACCATTCAAGTAAACACCATCTGGACGTTTTTCAATGACATCTTTTTTACCATCACTATAAATAATTTCAAGAACGGTATCGTTTATGATGTTTATCTGTGTGGAGTCCGAATTATCCTCAGTTTGTGTTGTGTATAGATCATTATTTGCTAAAACAGATAGTGGTGAAACAACTACAACACATAAGCAAATTGTAGCTAGAAGACAAAAATACTTGAAATGTTTATACATAATAATTTCTCCTTTTTATTTGATTTTTTTTTAATTTAATTATACACTAAAAACACAGAAAAAGAAAGCGGTAACAAAATGAAAGTATCTATTTTTTTTAAAAAAAGTTTCTGGCCAACCTTTTTGATTATTAACCAAACAATTATACTATTACATTTAAAGGATGGTTTGGATCGGCAATATCTAACGACTGAGTACATATATTGGGTTGTAGGCACATTTATATTTGTAAATATTTTAGTTGGAGTGTTTAGTAATATTAAAATAAAAGAGGATTGAAAATAGATTTGATTCTTACTAGAAAAGCAAGGTACAATCTTGTAAAAGTAGCTGAAATTTGATATAGTAGTCCTATGTAAAAGACAAAGGAGAAAACAATGAATCCAAATATTACTTTTTTAATCATGCTTGTAGGTATGATGGCCTTGATGTTCTTTATGCAACGTTCTCAAAAGAAACAAGCTCAAAAGCGTATGGAAAGCTTAAATAAACTACAAAAAGGCTATGAAGTGATTACAATCGGTGGACTGTATGGAACAGTCGATGAAGTAGATACGGAGAAGGGAACAATAGTTCTTGACGTAGATGGAGTTTACTTGACTTTTGAACTAGCTGCTATCAAGACAGTATTACCGCTGAAAGAAACAGCTTCACTAGAAGGCGCAATTGAAAAATAAGACGGGATCACGAACTCCCGTTTTTCTATAAAAGAAAGGAAATGGGATGAAAAAATTAGTCTTTGTCTGTCTGGGAAATATTTGCCGTAGCCCTATGGCCGAGTTTGTTATGAAATCAATGACAGATAACTACGAAATCCAAAGTCGAGCAACTTCCTCTTGGGAACATGGCAATCCGATTCATAAGGGGACTCAGGGAATTTTTCAAGAGTATGAGATTCCTTATGACAAGAACAAGACATCGCTTCAGATTAGTAAGGAAGATTTTGAAGCCTTTGATTATATTATCGGAATGGACGCTTCAAATATTTCTGACTTACGTCAGATGTGTCCAGTAGACTGTCAAGATAAGATTTACTCATTTTCATCTGAAAGTGTTCCAGACCCTTGGTATACAGGAGATTTTGAAGAAACCTATCGACGTGTTCAAGAGGGCTGTCAAGCTTGGTTAGAACGTTTAGAAAAGGAGAGTTAAGGTGGAAAATCTTACGAATTTTTACGAAAAGTATCGTGTCTATCTGACTCGTCCACGATTAGAGCTTTTGGCAGTAGTTACCATTGTTTTCTGTGCTGTACTCGTCTTTTTTCTAAATATTCCAGGAAAAGGTGTCTTAAAACTCGATAATGGAACGATTGTTTATGATGGCAGTCTTGTCCGTGGTAAAATGAATGGTCAAGGTACCATTACCTTCCAAAATGGAGACCAATATACAGGTGGCTTCAACAATGGAGCCTTCAACGGAAAAGGTACCTTTCAATCTAAAGAAGGCTGGACCTACGAAGGTGATTTTGTAAATGGTCAGGCTGAAGGAAAAGGGAAACTAACAACAGAACAAGAAGTCGTTTATGAAGGAACTTTTAAACAAGGCGTTTTTCAACAAAAATAAAGCCTCCTTATCAAAGGAGGTATTATTAGAATTACAAGGTAAGCGCTTACCTGTAAATCCCTTTCTTTCCAAATCTCTCTTCCAAGCAAGTTTGTGAAATAAAAAATATTTGAAATAAATTTCACAAACTTCAAAGATAAAACCTGATAAGAAAAGAAAATGAGAAAAGTTTCACAAGAGTTTAAAAATTCTTTGTGAAATGTTTATGAAACTGTTTACAAAGTTGAAATAATACGTTATAATAAACTTGTGAAAAAATTAACAAAGGATATCGATCCTTGAAAGCTATGGAGGAAAATATGGCTGATAAAAAAACTGTGACACCAGAGGAAAAGAAACTCGTTGCTGAAAAACACGTAGATGAGTTGGTTCAAAAAGCTCTAGTTGCCCTTGAAGAAATGCGTAAATTGGATCAAGAGCAAGTTGACTACATCGTTGCCAAAGCATCAGTAGCAGCTTTGGATGCCCACGGAGAATTGGCTTTACATGCCTTTGAAGAAACAGGACGTGGTGTATTTGAAGATAAAGCAACTAAGAACTTGTTTGCCTGTGAACACGTAGTAAACAACATGCGTGGAGTTAAAACAGTTGGAGTTATCGAAGATGATCCAATTACAGGGTTGACGAAGATTGCTGAACCTGTTGGTGTAATTTGTGGTCTCACTCCAACAACCAACCCAACTTCAACAGCTATTTTCAAATCATTGATTTCATTGAAGACACGTAACCCAATCGTCTTTGCCTTCCACCCATCAGCACAAGAATCATCAGCTCATGCAGCTCGCATCGTCCGCGATGCAGCTATCGCAGCTGGTGCTCCTGAAAACTGTGTGCAATGGATCACTGAACCATCTATGGAAGCAACAAGTGCCCTTATGAACCACGAAGGTGTTGCGACAATCCTTGCAACAGGTGGTAATGCCATGGTTAAAGCGGCTTACTCATGTGGTAAACCAGCTCTTGGGGTAGGTGCCGGAAACGTTCCAGCTTATGTTGAAAAATCAGCTAACATCCGCCAAGCTGCGCACGATATCGTCATGTCTAAATCATTTGACAACGGTATGGTTTGTGCCTCAGAGCAAGCGGTTATCATTGACAAAGAAATTTACGATGAATTTGTAGCAGAGTTCAAATCATATCATACTTACTTTGTAAACAAAAAAGAAAAAGCACTTCTTGAAGAGTTCTGCTTCGGTGTGAAAGCAAACAGCAAAAACTGTGCTGGTGCAAAATTGAACGCTGACATCGTTGGTAAACCAGCAACTTGGATTGCAGAACAAGCAGGATTTACAGTTCCAGAAGGAACAAATATTCTTGCTGCAGAATGTAAAGAAGTTGGTGAAAATGAGCCATTGACTCGTGAAAAATTGTCACCAGTTATCGCAGTTTTGAAATCTGAAAGCCGTGAAGATGGTATTACTAAGGCTCGTCAAATGGTTGAATTTAACGGTCTTGGACACTCAGCAGCCATCCACACAGCTGACGAAGAATTGACTAAAGAATTTGGTAAAGCTGTTAAAGCTATTCGTGTTATCTGTAACTCACCTTCTACTTTCGGTGGTATCGGGGATGTTTACAATGCCTTCTTGCCATCATTGACACTTGGATGTGGTTCTTACGGACGCAACTCAGTTGGGGATAACGTTAGTGCCATTAACCTCTTGAATATCAAAAAAGTCGGAAGACGGAGAAATAACATGCAATGGATGAAACTTCCTTCAAAAACATACTTTGAACGTGATTCAATTCAATACCTTCAAAAATGTCGTGACGTTGAACGTGTCATGATCGTTACTGACCATGCCATGGTAGAGCTTGGTTTCCTTGATCGTATCATCGAACAACT
>NZ_VMLT01000070.1:0-21743 GCF_013276815.1 Streptococcus sp. 1055
TGCTTGAGGATATATCTTCATGAGCCCTTGATAAGCACTGTCAGCCAAGATTTTACCAGCTTGTCCGATATTTCTGCGACTCATTTTGAACAACTTCATATCATGACAATAGTTCACAGTGATCTCCAAAGAAACAATTCTCCCTTGACTTGTGACAATCGCTTGAGCCTTCATAGCGTGGCATTTCTTTTTACCAGAATCATTCGCTAATTGTTTTTTTAGGGCGATTGATTTTTACTTCCGTCGCATCAATCATTACCGTGTCTTCAGCACTAAGGTGAGTTCTTGAAATCGTAAAACCACTTTGAACAAGAGTTACTTCAACCCATTGACTCCGATGGGTTAAGTTGCTTTCGTGGATACCAAAATCAGCCGCAATTTGTTCATAAGTTCGATATTCTCGCACATATTGAAGTCGCCATAAGAAGGTATTCTAGGCTTAATTTAGGTTTTTATCCATCTTTTGCGTGTTTAATTTTTAATACAGCTAACATCTCTTCAAAAGTCGTGCGCTGAACACCAACAAGACGATTAAATTGTGCATCAGTTAGTTGTTTACTTGCTTCATAATTCATAGAACTATTATACCATATTTTGTTTCGCAGGAAGTCTAATAATAATATTTATCTTTCCTATCGAACGCTTTCAATCTTCCAACTATTCCAACCTTTAAACCGTATAGCTCCATGCTGGTCAGTTCGGTAAACTTTGCTATTGATACCTTCCAGTCGTGTCAAAGTTTCCTGATGGGGGAGTTTCGTTCGATTGTTCTTTCCAACTGAGATGAGAGTCATCTCTGGTTTGAGCTGTTCTAAAAAGTCTGAACTTAATGATTTTTTAGAGCCATGTTGGCTAGCTTTCAAAACATCCACTTCTAGGTCAGGATAGTGCTTCAGCATGTCCTTCTCTCCTTTGTCCTCCAAATTTCCTGTGAAAAGAAAGTTTTTATCCAAGAGTTTTCCATACAAAACCAGGGAATCTTCATGATCTCCATCTCCAATTTTACTTGGAGATAGGACTTCTAACTGACTTCCGAAAATTGGCAAATTCTCTCCCATTGTCACACTGCGTACCTTTGTTTGGGTCGCTTGTAGTTCTGCCACAAATTCCTTCTGTTTCAAACTGCCTTTGGATACTAAAATCTCCCCTACATGAAAAGACTTGGTCACCTCCAACAAATCACCAACATGCTCCTTGTCCGTATTGGTCAAAATTAGCTGGTCAATCTTGGCTACTCCTCGACTTTTGAGATAGGGAATCAAGGTTCGCTGGGCATTGCTAGTTGTCGCCTTTTCTTGCCATTTTTCAATTTTCTTATCAGATTCTGCCTTACCACCGACATCTATGAGAATGGTCTTCCCAGTTACATCCCTTAGGAAAATACTTTCGCCTTGTCCCACATCCAGCATGGTAATTTCATTTTCCAGTGGATACTTGGTCAAGAAAAAAAGACCCACAATAAGTAAGCTGAAGCCAGCTACTCTTTTAATATTTTTCCTACAATCATAGACTAAAGCCAAGGAAATTAACAATAAAATTAAAAACCATGCATTAGGTTGTCCAAAGACAAACGGCCTACTTGTCATCTGCGAGACCAAGCGAATCATTCCCTCCAACCATTCAAAGATAAAATTCAGTTGAATGACTGGATAGAGAAAGGAAAGGGCAAATAAGATAGACAAGAGCGGTAAGAAGACCAAGTCAAAAAGAAAGGAAAAGACAAAGGTCAAAAGGATGGACCAAGGCTGAAATTCTGCAAAATAGAAGGACAGAATGGGCAATATTCCCAAGGAAATGACTAGATTTTCTCTGACCACAGCCTTGAGACCCTCTCCTTCTTTGCTGGTCATAGTCAAGATAAAAGCATAAGCGCAGGACAAAACTCCTCCTGCAGTCAGGAAAAAGTTGGGCATGATAATAAAGAGTACAAGCACCGTCAAGGCAAAATTATCCAAGCCCTTAACACCATGTTGAGCCAGTAACTTTTGCAAAAGACTGCGAATAACTGATGCTGAAAATCCTGTCAGACCTGCATAGATAAGGGAAAAGGGATAAGTCAGCCATTTCAACTTTTCTTGGGTCAAGCCTAATCGCAAGAGGAGTTTCTTAAATCCGTCCATAAAAAAGCCTACCTGCATACCCGACAAGGCAAAGAGGTGGATAATTCCTAGACTGGAATACAGCTCATTCATCTCCTCAAAATCTGTGTCCAGATGTCCTAATAGAAGCCCCGTCATGTAATTGCGCATAGGGGCTGGAAAGTGCGTCTTAATCCAAACCACAGCCTTTCGGCGTAAACTGGACAAGTTTTCACCTATATCCCAACTGCTAACCTGTTTAAGTGACTGAATTTTTTTGATATTGAGAGTCTGGTAAATTCCCTGAGTCTTCAGATAGACTTGGTAGTCAAAGCCTCCAAAATTTCTCTGCCCTTCTGGCTCCGAAAGCTTCCCTTCTAGTTCCAAGTCATGAAGAGCTGTTAAAGCTTGAAAGGCTTCTTTCTCCTCCTCGGACTGGAGTTTATAATAGACTTGAAAAATGCGTCCATCAGCCTTGCCGCGAAAGGACAGACTATCACCATTGACCTTAACAGTGTCAGGCAGAATCCGTACCCTTTCAACAGAATCCGCCAGATTTTGACTCGCTTGGCTCTGTTGCCAATTTTGAAACAGAAACCAGAAGCCAAAGACTCCACAAATCACTAAAACTTTGCCTGTTGATTTCCATGGAAATTGGAAAAAGAGACAGACTAGCAGAAAAACAAAGCCCAACAAAGCAAGATAGGATGCTGAGAAAATAGCGTAATAAAACCAAAGTAACAAAAAACTCAGGTAAATTAGGGGAATGGGGATGTTCTTAATCCACTGTAACATAGTCTTTTAGCTTTTCTATGGTCTTAGCACCAATGCCAGAGACCTTCTTGAGTTCATCAATCGACTTGAATTTCCCATTTGCCTCACGATGGTCTATAATGTCCTGAGCTCGTTTTCCTCCCAGTCCCTTAACCTGTTTAAGCTCTTCCAGACTGGCCTTGTTGAGATTGACCTTCTTTTCCTTGCTTGTTGAAGAAGCTGTCCCCGAACCAGTCTGTTGACTAACTGCTTCTTCTCCCTTAGTAGGAACGTAAACCAGAGCCTCATCACTAACTTTCTGAGCTAGATTGAGCGACTTGCTGTCTGCTTGCTCTGTCAAGCCACCAGCCTTCTGAACAGCATCATTGACTCGACTACCTACAGGCAAGTCATAAATCCCTGGCGATTTGACAGCACCTTTGACATCTACTGTGATTAGATCTTGTTCAAGGGGTTCTTCCTTCTCTTCCTTGTTCACTTCCTTTTCGGATACCAAATCCTTGGAAACAGCTGCAACTTCAGCCTGCAAATTCGTTTCCTTTACAGGTGTTTGTGGAGCTGGCTTTAGCAGGAAAAATCCGCCTACAAGCAAGCCCAGACCAGTACAGATGACGATGATTTTATACTCTTTGATTTTCTCGATAATTGCTTCCATATTTTCTCCTCTCTTAGATTATTCGTAAGAGGAAGAAAAAACAGTCGAAAAATTTCTTTTCAACTGCTTATTTATTTGCAAAATAGTCTTCCTTGGTCAAGACATAATGAACTCTTGTCACGATTCGGCCTTTTTCATGCTGGTCCATACAAGCATAAGCTTCTTCGTGGGAAAAACGCATGCCTGATTTCTCCATGACCTTTCCTGACGCGGGATTAGCCTTATCGTGTAAAGCAACTAACTTATTCATTCCTATCTTCTCAAAAGCTAGCTCAATTACGGCACGATTGGCTTCTGTCGTCAATCCTTGATTCCAATACTTTTTATTGATAATGTAGCCAATAGCTGCCTTCTTAAGAACAGGATCAATCTTGTGCAAGTCAATGGTTCCGATAAACTTGCCGTTATCTTTTAATTCAATCCCCCAGCGTCCCAAGGGATTAGCCAAGTAGAACTGAGCAATATTATTCTTGGTTTCTTCTACATTTTGATTGGTTGAAAAAGTGTAACGTGTATTATCCTTGTCCGAGGCATAGTCAAACATTGCTTCCGCATCATTCAAAGTTACAGGTCTAAGCAACA
Source organism: Streptococcus sp. 1055 (assembly GCF_013276815.1). NCBI lineage: Bacteria > Bacillati > Bacillota > Bacilli > Lactobacillales > Streptococcaceae > Streptococcus > Streptococcus sp. 1055. Next base: position 4,090 of record NZ_VMLT01000070.1, read on the forward strand.
AACGCTCTGTCTCGACTATGGGATACTGAGCTAGTTTTAAAAAGATTGATTCCATACGTTTCTTCCACTTGAAACCTTTCTAATCTAATATAAGGATATTGAATAAAACATTTAAAAAGCAAACTTATAGTAGATTGAAATAAGATATAAACAAATCAATCAGGAAAGTCAAATTAATTTCTAAAAATGTTTTAGCAGTCACAACGTACTATTCTAGCTTCAATCTACTATAGATTTAGTATTGAAATAACTTTAAGTACAAAAGAACTATCCTTCATATAGAGGTTGAGGATCTAATTCTTCACTCTCTTCTTTTTTAACCGGTTCTGGTTCATAGGCTCGGATAATCTGAGCGACAACTGGGTGGCGAACCACATCCTTGGCTGAAAAATGAACAAAGTCAATCTGGTGAATGTTCTTGAGTTTCTCTTGGGCATCAATCAAACCGGACTTGACATTGCGTGGCAGGTCAATCTGACTGATATCTCCATTGACAATCATCTTAGAATGAAAACCTAAACGAGTCAAAAACATCTTCATCTGCATAATGGTCGTATTTTGCGCCTCATCGAGAATGACAAAGGCATCATCCAAGGTCCGTCCACGCATATAGGCAAGGGGCGCAATCTCAATAATTTCACGCTCCATGAGTCGAGTTGTTTGGTCTTTCCCCAGAATCTGATACAAAGCATCATAAACAGGTCGAAGGTAAGGATCTACCTTCTCCTTAAGATCACCCGGAAGAAAACCTAGACTCTCTCCTGCTTCCACCGCTGGACGTGTCAAGATAATCCTCTTGACTTGCCCACGTTTAAGTGCAGTCACTGCTAAGGTCACTGCAAGAAAGGTCTTCCCTGTACCTGCTGGCCCAATTCCAAAGGTCACATCATGCTGTTTAACACTGTCCACATAAAGTTTTTGACCTAGTGTTTTGACACGGATAGGCTTCCCTGTATTATCCTTGATAATTTCTTCTTCATAAAGGGCGACAAATTTGTCGATTTCATCGTTTTTGACCATGCTAATCGCAGTCACTACATCTGGTGTGCCGACTGTCATTCCACGATTTACCAAAACCATCAAGGCTTGAATAACTTGTCTAGCTTCCTCACAAGCTGACTCCCCCCCCAAGACTTGTACAATCTCTGTACGAGCATGAATCACCACATCAAGCTCTTCTTCCATCAAACGAAGATGGCGCTCATTGGAACCAAAAAGATGAAACAGGTCATCTGGATGACTCAGTTGAATGTCTATTGAATGTTCCTTCAAATAAAGAACCTCTCTAATCCTTTTATTTCTTTTTATTATAGCAAAGGGATGGAGAAATTACTAGCCCAAACCCAATGAATCATGCTAGTGTTCTAAGTATTCTTGCCAGATAGCGTCAAAGTCTCCTAGGTTAAAAGAGAAACTGGCATGTTCTTCCAAAAAGCGACTCACCTCATCAAAATCATCTGTGTGTTTTGGAAAAGCTGATTCTTCAAAGGCTAGGTCTGCTAGCATAGCTTTGGGACTGTTACTTTTAGGATTGCGCTCGGTCATGAGCCAAGTGTAAAATGATTTTCTCATATGTCACCCTAGATCAATTCTGTCCCAAACTGGTCTTGCTTGATTTTACCAGCCTTCATAAGACCACCTAAAACTTTCTTGAACTGACCTTTAGAAATGCCAAAGGTTGCCTTGATGTCATCTGGAGATGACTTATCATTCAAGGTCATGAAACCGCCATTGCTTTCCAAATAAGTCAAAATCATCTGGGCATCATTTTCCAACATTTCAAATGAACGTGGTTTGAGGGAGAGGTTCAGAGTGCGGTCCACTTCGCGGAAACCAATGACACGCGCATCTAAAACTTGCCCTAAACGTGGCTCTGCATAGCGCTCGCTAGGATGGATAAAACCAAGCATGTTATTTTCTGGCAGGTAAACAAAAGTTCCTGACAGCTTGAGGCGGTATACAATGGCTGGCCAGTTTTGGTTCTGCATGTTGTTGTAGGCAGGTCGAGCCAGACGTTGGAAGTCTTCTTGATAAGCCAAGAGTCCCCAGATACGATCTTTCTTGTCCACTTCAAGACGGATGTAGAGTTGATCACCCTTCTTAGGCCAGAGTTCCTTGAGCTCAGGGAGAATATCGAGTGACACAACGATTTCCTTGTCAGGAAGGCCTGTATCCACAAAGACACCCAAGTCTTTACGAACTTCTGTGACACGTCCCCAACCAAATTGGTCCTGAGTGGCAGTCACTTCTAGAGTTGTCAAGCGGAGTTTTTGCTTCATATCCGTGTAGGCAAAACCTTTAACCGTATCCCCTACTGTATGTTGACCTTCTTCCTTGGTAAGAGCATAGGTCTGGCCATCCTTTTGAACAAAGTAAAAACGGTCGTTTTCATCGATGATGAGTCCAACGATAAAACTTGCAAGATTTGTATTCATATTTCCTTCTTTCGAACAAAACTCAGCCAGCAATGCCAACTGAGTTTTTCTGTTTATTTTTAGACTTCCAAGAGTTCTTTCTCTTTGTTGGCAGTCATGTCGTCGATGTGTTTAACAGCATCATCTGTTACTTTTTGAATGTCTTTTTCAAGAGTCTTCAATTCGTCTTCAGTGATTTCTTTTGCTTTTTCTTGTTTCTTAGCTTCATCCATAGCATCGCGACGGATATTGCGGACAGCCACTTTAGCATTCTCACCGACTTTCTTCACTTCTTTAGCAAGGTCACGACGAGTTTCTTCTGTAAGAGCAGGGATAACCAAACGAATTACAGAACCATCGTTAGCTGGTGTGATACCAAGATCAGAAGCGTTTAAGGCACGTTCGATGTCTTTCAATGAAGACTTGTCAAATGGTGTTACCAACAAAACACGCGCTTCTGGAATGGTAATTGAAGCAATTTGGTTAAGAGGAGTTTCTACTCCATAGTATTCTACATGTACACGGTCGAGTAAACTTGCGTTGGCACGACCAGCACGGATACCACCAAATTCACGAGCAAGTGATTGGTGAGACTGGGTCATTCTCTCTTTAGCTTTTTCAATAATTGCGTTAGCCATAATCTTTCTTATTCCTTTTCTTCGATATTATTTGAAACTGTTGTTCCGATATTTTCACCAAATACGACACGTTTGATGTTGCCTGGTTGGTTCATGTTGAAGACAACCAAGTCAATGTCGTTATCCATTGAGAGGGTTGAAGCAGTTGAGTCCATGATACGAAGACCTTTATTGATAACGTCACGGTGGGTCAATTCTTCAAACTTAACGGCTGTCTTGTCCTTCTTAGGATCGGCATTGTAAACACCATCGACCCCATTTTTAGCCATAAGGATAGCATCCGCTTCGATTTCAGCTGCACGAAGGGCCGCTGTTGTATCTGTTGAGAAGTAAGGTGAACCAATTCCGGCACCAAAGATAACGATACGGCCTTTTTCAAGATGACGAAGGGCACGTCCACGGACATAAGGCTCTGCCACTTGTTGCATTGCAATAGCTGTTTGCACACGCGTATCAACACCAACTTGTTGCAATGAATCGGCCATCACAAGAGCATTCATAACAGTCCCAAGCATTCCTGTGTAATCTGCCTGAACGCGGTCCATACCTGCTTCTGCTGCAGGTTCTCCACGCCAGAGATTTCCTCCACCGATAACAAGGGCAATTTCGATACCTAAGCTATGAACTTCTTGAATCTCTTTTGCGATTGTTTGAACTGTTTGGATATCAATCCCTACGCCACGTTCACCGGCAAGGGCTTCACCTGATAACTTGATTAAAATACGTTTATACTTGGGATTCGCCATTTTCACTCTCCTTCTTTTATCCTACCTATTTTATCACAATTTCTAAGATTTTTATAGTATCATGAGCGATTCTTTCAAAAAAATTAGACAGTCAAAAATTCCTCTAAATCGCTGAGGGCACGCTCTGCAATTTTTTCATAACGAGCCTTCTTATCACGGATACGTTCGCCTTCCAACTCCTTGATAATCCCAAAGTTGACATTCATTGGTTGGAAATGTTTGCTGTCGGCATGGGTGATGTAATGAGCTAGACTTCCAATCGCTGTTGTCTCTGGGAAAATAGCCTCACTTTCACCCTTGAAGAGTCGAGCCGCGTTAATACCTGCAACTAAGCCTGATGCTGCGGACTCTACATAGCCTTCCACACCCGTCATCTGACCAGCAAAGAAGAGATTTGGTTGTTTCTTAGAACGGTAGGTCTGCTCCAGAAGATTTGGTGAATCCATGTAAGAATTGCGGTGCATGACCCCATAACGAACAAACTCCGCATTTTCAAGACCTGGAATCATTTGGAAAACGCGCTTTTGCTCTCCCCATTTAAGGTGGGTTTGGAAACCGACGATATTATAGAGGCTACCAGCTGCATTGTCCTGACGAAGTTGAACCACCGCATAAGGGGTTTTAAATTCTCCATCACGAGGACCTGTGTAGTCGTCTGGATACTCAAGACCGACTGGTTTCATAGGACCATAAAGCATAGTTTTAATGCCTCGTTTGGCCATGACTTCGATTGGCATACATCCTTCAAAGTACTTTTCTTTTTCAAAAGAATTGAGCGGTGCTTCTTCCGCATTGACCAAGGCTTCATGGAAATCCATAAACTCTTGCTTGGTCATTGGAGCATTGAGATAGGCTGCTTCTCCCTTATCATAACGAGATTTGAGATAGACCTTACTCATATCGATAGTGTTAACATCGATAATAGGCGCTGCTGCATCGTAGAAATAGAAGCCATCGCCATTATTAAGGGCATGAATCTTTTCAGCCAGGGCATCGCTAGTCAAGGGACCAGTCGCCACAACTGTAATAACATCTGTTGGCAATTCTGTAATTTCATCACGCACCACTTCAATCAAGGGGTGGTTGACCACTTTTTCGGTCACCATTTGAGAGAAACCATCACGATCCACCGCAAGGGCTCCACCGGCAGGAACACGTGTAGCCTCAGCAGATTCCAAGATAACAGAACCCAAGCGACGCATTTCTTCCTTGAGAAGACCAACTGCATTTGTCAAAGCATCCCCACGCAAAGAATTGGAACAAACCAACTCAGCAAAATTGTCTGTTTTGTGCTGAGGAGTCGACTTGACACCACGCATTTCATAAAGTTTAACTGGAATACCACGCTCTGCGATTTGGTAAGCTGCTTCAGAACCTGCCAAACCAGCACCGATAACATTGATATAAGATTGAGACACGACACTAATACCTCTTTGGGAGTGTGAAGTTAAGATTCACATTGAAAAAGCCAATCAGACTTACGAGCTTTCGAGTTTCTTGGCTCAGGCTGAAAAAGTCCATTGGACTTACTTCGCTCTCGAATTTCTTGGCTCAGGCTGAAAAAGTCCCCCAGACTTTCCTCGCTCTCGAATTTCTTGGCTCAAGCTGAAAAAGTCCCCCGGACTTTCCTCGCTCTCGAATTTCTTGGCTCAAGCTGAAAAAGTCCCCCAGACTTTCCTCGCTCTCGAATTTCTTGGCTCAAGCTGAAAAAGTCCCCCGGACTTTTTCACTCCCACAAATCTTTCTATTTTTTTCTTCTACTAGTATAACAAAAAAAGGGAAGAAGGCAAACTTCCCTGTTTATACTAAATGAAAATCAAAGAGCAAACTAGCCGCAGGTTGCTCAAAGCACTGCTTTGAAGTTGTAGATAGAACTGACGAAGTCCAGCTCAAAACACTGTTTTNNCTGACGAAGTCAGTAACCACACCTACGACAAGGCGACGTTGACACGGTTTGAAGAGATTTTCGAAGAGTATTAGTCATTTTCTTGATTTTCTTCCCAATCATGGTAGGCAGCGTAGAGCTGGCTTTTATTCCACTGGTAAATCTTAGCGACTTCCTTGATAGCTTGATTTTTCTTCATGCCTTGCTGGATACGGGCTTGGATTTCTAAGAACAAGTCCTCCTCGTCTTTTTCCTCCACATCCTGACTGGCACCTTCAACAATGAGAAGGCATTCTCCTTTAAGTGGCGTTTCAGCAATGCTTTCCAATAACTCAGAAATGGTACCGCGTTGGTATTCTTCATAGATTTTAGTCAATTCCCTGACCAAGACAACCGAGCGGTTACCGTAGACTTCTAACATATTTTCCAACGTATCTGCTACACGATGAGGCGATTCATAGAAAATCTGAGTTTCAGGATAATCTTTTTTCGAGTCGAAAAATTGCTTTTGCTGGCCTGATTTTCTCGGTAAAAAGCCGTAAAAGATATGTGGTTGTGGCGCTAGACCACTGGCAATCAAGGCAGAAATTCCTGCAGAGGCACCTGGAACAGTCACAACTGCAATTTCTTCCTCAATAGCTGCCTTAACCAAATCATGACCAGGGTCTGAAATGCTAGGCAAACCGGCATCAGAGACCTGAGCAATACTTTGCCCTGCTTTCAAGAAACCAATCAAATCAGGAATTTTTTCCTTGGCATTGTGCTCATGAAAACTGATCTGCTTGGTGGAAATGTCAAAATGCTTGAGCAAAAGACCTGTATTGCGCGTATCCTCAGCAGCAATCCAGTCCACTTCTTTCAAGGTCTGGATAGCGCGAAAGGTCATATCATCTAGATTGCCAATCGGCGTTGCCACTAGATACAGCTTGCCATAGGGAAACTGCCCCTTAAAACTTTTTTGAATCTGCATGCTTACTCCCTGTATAACAACTCGTCACAGAACATACATTCCTCGTCCTGTTCTCGACGTTGTCCATAAAAATCATTACATACGTGAAATCCATCACGGTAAATGCGACGAACACTTTCGCGAACATGCTTGGCCTTGACGGGAGCGTCTGCTTCCACCTCACCCAAACGTTCGCGCAACTTAGAATTTTCCAAACGAAGAGCTGTATTTTCCTCTACTAGGCTCTTGAGATTTTTCTTGATAGCTTCCACATCGGCCAAGGTTACCAATAACTGTTGGGAAAAATCATCCAGCGCGTCAAATAATTCTTTTTTGTCCATAAGCCAGGCCTTTCCTTTCTTTATCGTTCATTTTTGAGTTTATATTTCTTTCAAGACCAGATATTCCATGGCATTTTGAAAGCTGACATTAGCTTGCCACATTTTTCTAGCTTCTAGCAAATCTTGTAGAATCACCCTTACTCTTACCTGCAAGAGATCCTGCCCACAGAGAACTTCAAGAACCCGTAAAACCTGATCTTGTTTTTCCTTATCATCTGCCAAGTTCGCTAATTTGGCAACCTGTAGATAACTTTCTTTTTTCTTAGCTACTAACCAAGTCAGCAGGCGTTCACTTTCATCGACCAAGGTCCAAAAACTTGCCTGATTAGCCAACTTTTCTGCTTCAGCTCGCGATTGACTAAACTGAGCTAAAAGAGTCGCTTTTTTCTTAACAAGTCCCATTTGTTCTAAGAGCAAGATGAGTTGTTCTTCTTGCTTTTTAAAGTGGAAAATCTGGGTCCGACTTCGGATTGTCGGTAACATCTTTTCCTCATCGCTAGTCAAGAAGAAAATATAAACTTCACTCTGGGGTTCTTCGATGACCTTAAGCAGAGAATTGGCTGCGTTGGGATGCATTTTATCCGCTTGCTCGATGATAAAGACCTGTTGCTGGCTTTCAATCCCTGCTTGAGAAAACTGTCCCACCAATTCCCGAATGCGTTCTGTCTTGATGACCTGATTGACTGGCTTAATCAAGGTTACATCGGGAAATTCTCCCTGTTCAATCAGCTTACAATTTCGGCAGTTTTCACATGGTAAAACATCTACCTTATCCGTACAAAATAGACTCTTGGCCAAAAACTGCGCCATTTCCAGGCTTCCAAAGAAACCTGAAAAGAGATAGGCGTGATTGAGCTGGTCTTGTTCTAAGATACGGACAAATCGGTCAAACTGGGCTGGTTGCCAAGCCTTTAATTGTTCTTGTTTCATTTGGCCAAGCCCATTCCGTCAAACAAGACAGCCTTGGTAGTTTCCACAACTTGCTCCAAAGGGAGACTAGCATCAATCTTGACAATGCGATTTCCCTCTTTATCCAGAAGAGAAAGGTAGCCTTGACGAACTTTTTTATGCAAGTCCAACCCTTCCAAATCCAAACGATTAACCTCGCGGTCACTATTAGCAGCAATACGAGCCAGCCCTTCTTCCACCTCGATGTCAAAATAGAGTGTCAAATCGGGTTTGAGGCCATCTGTCGCAAACTGATTGAGCCAGTCAATGGCTTCAATATCTAAGCCACGACCAAATCCCTGATAGGCAACAGAACTATCGATAAAACGATCCATGATGACCAACTTGCCAGCTTCAAGGGCTGGAAGAACTTTTTCCACCAAATGCTGTCTGCGACTGGCAATATAGAGAAGTAGCTCTGTTTTAGCATCCATCTGAGTATGACTTGGATCCAAAATCACTTCCCGAATCTTCTCCCCAATCAAGACTCCGCCAGGTTCACGGGTCGTCAACACCTCTACTCCTTTTTCCTCTAAAATTGGTAGCAGAGCCTCTAAAACACTGGTCTTGCCTGCTCCCTCTGGTCCCTCAAGAGAGACTAAAAATCCTTTTGACATGTCTAACTCATTTCTTTTTTACTACTTCTATTCTATCAAAAAAATAGGGGTTTGTGACAATCTTTTTGTCTTCTCATTTCATACTCAATGAAAATCAAAGAGCAAACTAGGAAGCTAGTCGCAGGTTGCTCAAAACACTGTTTTGAGGTTGCAGATGGAAGCTGACGCAGTTTGAAGAGATTTTCGAAGAGTATCAACCACCATAAAAGAGGCAGACAAATCCACCTCTTATTTACCTAGTTCTTGTGTTCGTTTGTAGGCTTGACCAACTGCATCCATGACCGTTCCTCGAAAAGCATGCGCTTCTAGGCTCGCTACACCAGCGATAGTCGAACCGCCTGGGCTGCAAACTTGGTCTTTCAAAACTCCAGGATGTTGCTGACTTTCAAGGACCAATTGTCCAGCTCCTACCACAGTTTGAGCTGCCATTTTCAATGCTGTTTCTCGTGGCAATCCAGTCTGAACACCTGCATCTGCCAAGGCCTCGATAAAAAGATAGACAAAGGCTGGTCCACAACCTGCAAGACCTGTCGCTGCATCTATTAAGCTTTCTCCAAGTTCAACCAAAAGACCAGCCTTGGCTAAAAGCTGACAAAAGAGCTCACTGTCCTCAGCCCTGCAATTAGGAGACAAGGCATAACTAATCACTCCTTGACCAATAGAAGCAGGGGTATTTGGCATCATACGAATAATTCTGTGTTGATTTGGAAGAAGACTAGCGAGTTTTTCCAAGGTCAATCCAGCTGCCATGGAAATCAAAAGAAGACTTTCTCGTTTTTCAAGGATGGTCTGATATTGAGAAAGTAAGTCTGAGAACTGAGCTGGCTTAACACCTAGAAAAATCACATCTGCTTCTGCAAACATTTCTTCATTGCTGGAAGCCTGACCACCAAAGTCTGCAATGAAAGCATCTACCTTAGCTTGACTACGATTGGCAAGAAGAATGTCATCACACGTCTTGGCCTGCAAAACAGCCTTAGCCAAACTAGCCCCCATATTCCCCAAACCGATAAATCCAATCTTCATCTCTTACTCCCTTATCTGCCCATCACCAGCAACCACATACTTGTAGCTGGTCAACTCTTTCAAACCCATTGGACCACGCGCGTGCAATTTCTGAGTAGAAATTCCCATCTCACATCCAAGACCAAATTGTCCACCATCGGTAAAACGAGTTGAGGCATTGACATAGACAGCTGCAGAGTCCACTTGATCTGTAAAGTAAGCTGCAGCTTCAGCATTTTCCGTTACAATGGCATCTGAATGATGGGTACTATGGGCTTCAATATGGGCAACCGCTTCTTCTAAACTGCTCACAACCTTAACAGCTAAGACATAGTCTAAAAACTCGGTGTCAAAGTCTTGTGCCTCAGCTGCTTGACCTGAAAGAAACTGACTGGCTTTCTCATCCAAGCGGAATTGAATTGGTTCCAACCCAGCTTCTTTTCGATCTGCAACCAGCACTTGCTCCAAGCGAGGAAGGAAGCTTGCTGCCTTGTCTTCATGAACCAGCAGAACCTCCATGGCATTGCAAACAGAGGGACGACTGGTTTTAGCATTGTTGATGATAGACAGCGCCTTGTCTTCGTCTGCATCCTTATCCACATAGACATGGACAATCCCAGTCCCTGTCTCGATAACAGGTACAATCGCATTCTCAACCACTGCATTGATCAAGCCAGCTCCTCCACGAGGAATGAGGAGGTCTAGATAGCCCTTGGCCTTCATCATAGCATAACTACTTTCATGGCTAGTATCTTCCACCAGTTGAATCACATTTGGGTGAATAGTAGTCGTCTCCAAGCCCTTCTTCAAGGCTGTGACAATGGCATGGGTTGTTTGATAGGCATCCTTACCACTACGAAGAACAACCGCATTTCCACTCTTAAGAGTCAAAGCAGCCGCATCAGACGTCACATTTGGACGGCTTTCATAGATAATACCGATGACACCCATAGCTACACGTTTTTTTGTGATAACCAAACCATTTTCAAGCTGACTTGTTTCTAAAACTTCACCGATTGGATCTGGGAAGGCAACCACTTCACGAATTCCTCTTGCCATCGCTTCTATACGATCTGCATCCAAATAAAGACGATCCAGCATCACATCTGAGATTTTACCTTTGGCCGCTTCCATATCGAGGGCATTGGCCGCTAAAATTTCCTCTGTAGCAGCCACTAAGTGATCAGCCATGGCTAGCAAGGCTTGGTTTTTCACGTCTTCACTAGCTGTGTTGATCGATTTTTTAACAGCCTGTACCTGTTCAAATTGTTCTTGTGTACTTACCATAGTTTACCTCTAAAATTCTGTAAAGAGTAGTTGGATTTCAGGAGTAATGGAAATCCAGTCGTCACGGTGAATCAAGACACCCTTGGCTTTTTGAGAACGCAACATATCCTCCAAAGCAGATGCACCAAATTGCACACGCCCTTTTCCAAGTGATTTTCCACTTTCCTTATCAAATACTGTCACGATATCACCGTAAGAAAAGGCTCCTTCTGCATCAACAACACCAGATAAGAGAAGACTCTTTCCATGTTGGGAGAGAGCTTCCGCAGCCCCTTTATCAACCCAAATAGAACCTTGACTCTGAGCATAGAAGGCAAGCCATTGTTTCTGGGTACGGAGTCCCTTCTCTTGCGCAACAAAGTAAGAACCATCCTTGGTCTCTTCAGCCGCCTCAATCATGGCATCTGCCTTAAAGGATGAGCAAATATAAACAGGAACCCCTGACTCTGTCGCGATAGTTGCAGCCTTTATTTTTGTTAGCATGCCTCCAGTTCCATTTGACGAACCAGCTCCACCGGCCATATCGATAATCTCACGATTGATAGTCTCGATTTGCTCCAAACGTTTGGCTCTTGGATCTGAATTAGGATTTCCAGTATAGAGACCGTCCACATCTGTCAAGAGAACCAAAAGGTCTGCTTGGACCATGGCCGCTACCTGAGCACTCAGAGTGTCGTTGTCCCCGACCTTGAGCTCATCAATGACGACACTGTCATTCTCATTGATGATAGGAATCGCACCACGGCTAAGTAGAACCGACAAAGCCTGATGGGCATTTTTATAACGGCGCTTATCCACAAAGTCGTCCTGGGTCAGTAAAATTTGTGCAGAAACGATTTGGCGCAAGAGAAGATTGGTCGTGTATTCTTCCAACAAAAGCCCTTGCCCTACCGCTGCTGAAGCCTGTTTATCAGCAATCTTAGTCGGACGCTTTTTAAATCCTAAGGCTCCAAAACCAGCCGCAATGGCACCTGAAGACACCAAAATCAACTCATGACCAGCCTCGTGCAGCATAGCCAACTGCTGGGTAATATCCTTTACCTTACTACGTGATAAACTTCCATCCTCATTTGTCAGAGAAGAAGTACCCACCTTAAAGACAATCCGTTTGTATTTCATAGTCTCACTCCGATTATTCATATTTATCCATTATAACATGAATAACAGGAAATAGAAAAGAGTTGATAGGAAAAAGAAGGCCCTAAAACCTTCTTTTCTACTACTGTTCTGATTCCGATTTGTTTACACTCGTTTCAGAGCTTTGTGAAGTTGAGGATGTCAAATCTTGACTAGTTGAAGAATTTGTAACACTTTCATGTTGACTCGTTTCTTTATTTTCAAGATCCTTTTTCACTACTTCTTTGGATTCTTTTATTTCTGAATGACTTGTAGTTTTAATTGTAGCAGATTTCTCGATCGGAACATCCACTAACCAGGCACCACTTGAATCCACAGTATAGCCTTCTGGTGTCTTACCATTCACAAGTAATTGACCATTTTCTTTCAAGAAGTACCATTTATCCTTGTCTTTAATCCAACCTATAGCTCGTGAACCATCTGTCTTGTAGAAATACCAATCATTTGCCTTTTTAAGCCAGCCTTGCTTCATAGCTCCTGATTCTTCTAGATAGTAATGATGTCCAGCAACTTCTATCTCACCTGTCTTCATGATACCAGTAGAATCCATATAGTACCAGGCTTCTTTATCTTTTACCCAGCCCGTTTTCATTGCCCCTGATGGAGCAAAGTAATACCATTGCCCCTTATATTGAAGCCAACCTGTCTTCATAGAGCCATCAACATCCAAATAATACCACTGCTCTTTATCTTGAATCCAACCAATTTCCATCTGGTTTTCTTTGTTAAAATAATACCAGATTCCAGCGATTTTCTTCCAATTTTTAGCAGCAACACCAGAGTTTGTCAAATAGAACCAACGATTGTTCCATTTTTTCCATTGATTCTGTAATAAGATACCCGTTTGGTTAAAGTAATACCATTCACCCTTAATTTCATTCCAACCGACAGCATATTCTCCTGTAGAATCAGGCGCTTGATACCACCAGTTTCCATATGAACTCTTATGCCAACCAGCTTGAAAACTTGGAATAGGCTTGTAGGAAGTTGAAATGTTTACTAAACCGTCTTCTCGAATATCAAAAACTGTTGCATCATAGTCTTTGCTGGCTGCGTTGATTCTCTCAATTCCTCGTTCTTTGAGCCAATTAACATACTCACTATCAACACCATTTTTCCAAGGTAGACTATCCGAAGTTTGAACAATCAAACTCGGACTCAAATTTTTAATAAAATCCTTGGTATTTGATTTGTTGGTATCATGGTGATGATTAAACTTCATCAAATCAACTTTTCCAATGAGAGGTCCATACTTATCTTCCGCTCCATGCACATTATCTAAGTCGCCCCCAAGGTAAATTTTCTTACCATTGACTTTTACTACGCTAATCAAGGAATTGGAATTATCATCCCAAATTTTCTTTAATTCACCTGATGAATCTGTTTCATTTTCATAATTATATAGTTGAATATCCATGTCTCCAAACTGAAAATGAGCATCTCCTTGTGTGATATTTTGAATAACTGAAACACCTTTTTCAGCAGCAGTCTTTAAAACCTTATCATAGCCATACAGATTATCCCAAAGACGTTCAGGCTTAGTAATACGATTATCACTATATTTCTTAAGATAGACTCGGTCAACTGGATAGGTAGACAGTAATTCATCAACATTTCCAATATGGTCACTGTGGGTATGGGTTACCAAAATAAAATCAAGTTTTTGGACACCCAATTCCTTCAAACGACGAAAGACACGGTCTGTTAGAACATGCTTATAAGTTGTATTGATACCCTGTCTCCATGGATAACGAGAATCACTTCCATCTGGGAAATCATAATCTTCTCCTGTATCCACCATGGCAAAATGTCCATTGCTTTCAAGAATAATCGCATCACTGCCACCTTCATGAACATTTATAAAGTGGATTTTATTTCCTGAACTTTCTTGAGCTTGAACATTTCCATACCATGACAAGCCTAAAAAAGCGCCTGCAAGTGCTAAACTAGTTAATTTCTTTTTCATTCTTACTTCCTCAATCTCTCCAATGTTTCCTTAAAAATTGCTGGGATATCTGCTGTAAATTCTAAGGTCTCACCTGTTCTCGGATGAGTAAAACCTAGAGTCTTGGCATGAAGAAATTGTCCATGCCCCTTAAGTGTCTTACGAGGACCATAGACTTCATCCCCAGCAACTGGATGACCGATATAAGCCATGTGGACACGAATCTGATGGGTACGCCCTGTCTCTAGTTGCAACTCCACTAAGCTATAATCGCCAAAGCGTTCCAAGACGTGGAAACGAGTTACTGCAGGTTTCCCTTTAGCAGTCACAGCCTGTTTCTTACGATCTTTTTCACTCCGGCCAATCGGTGCTTCAATCACACCGCGATCATTGGGCAAATTTCCATGAACAATCGCCCAATATTTGCGGAGAGACTTTTTATCCTTGAGTTCTTGGGCAAGTGCTAGATGCGCCTCATCATTTTTAGCAATCATAAGAAGACCTGACGTATCCTTATCAATACGATGAACAATTCCTGGACGCAGAACCCCATTGATACCCGACAAGTCCTTAATATGATACATAAGGGCATTTACTAGGGTTCCACTAGTATGACCAGCACTCGGATGCACAACCATTCCCTGAGGTTTGTTGACAACAGCCACATCCTCATCTTGGTAGATGATTTCTAGCGGAAGATCCTCAGCCACATACTCTAAAACCTCTGGTTCTGGCACATGGTAAGTGACGACATCGCCCTCTTGGACAGTGTATTTAGCTTTCTTGACTTGGCCATTGACCAAGACCTGGCCTGATTTGATTTGTTCATTCGCGAGACTACGTGATAATTCTGTCAAATCTGACAAAGCCTTATCTAAACGCAGGCCACCAGTTTCAATTTTAATTTCCATTTATTTCCTCTTTTAGCATTGCAATCAATAAAATAATCACTCCAACAGTCAGATAGCTATCTGCCACATTGAAAATTGCAAAATTGATAAAGTCAAGGTGAAACATATCCACAACAAAGCCCTGACTGACCCTGTCAATAAAGTTTCCAAGACCACCCGCGATTATCAGAGTCAAACCCAAGACCATCCAGAATGAGTCCTCCATGTGCTTATGTAGATACCAAATGGCACCTACCACGACGACCAGGGTAATGACAGCGAATAACAACTGCTGATCTTGTAAGATAGAAAAGGCTGCCCCTCGATTTTGCAGGTAGGTCAAGCTAACGAAATTGGGAATCCAGGAGCGCACTTCACCCAGTGGAATCTGTTGGACGATATAGGATTTAACTAACTGATCCAGCGCAATCAAAAGCAGTACAATGACTGCCACTATTCCTCTTTTTTTCATGATTTCCTCTTCTGATTAAAATATTCTTGCATGACTTCTACGAAAAGAGTTCCAGCTTGACTCAGCTCCACTTCTTCACGTTTAACATAGACCATGCGGTTATCTAGGTTATCCTTGAGACGAATAACTGTGATGCCATTCACACTGTCACTATCTAAAAATCCAGAACCTGTCGCATAAGCGTCCGTCCGCTCCAAAATACCATTCAAAGTAGCACGGTCTGTCACATTAAACATCTGCGAGCTCGCGCTGGTATCAACAAAGTTCTCTGAATAATAAAGATACTCGTCTTTCTCTTGCGTGAAACGAACCGTTGGTAGATCCGCTAAATCCTCCATGACCAATTCCTCTTTCTGAGCTAAAGGATGCCCCTCACGGAGATAAATATGGGTATGGAAGGGAATTAGTTCAATAACCTCTAGGCCTAACTTTTCAACCCGTTGCATAATCCCTTTTTTATTTTGATTATTGAGGTAGATAATCCCAATCTCACTGTGACCTTGCGCTACTTCGTCTAAAATTTGAACAGTAGTTGATTCAAAAATACGGAAGTTCTTATAATCAGGATAGCGCTCTGAAAAGGCCGTAATGGTTGGTGGCAAGAAGTCATAGTGCTGACTGGCAATGGAAAATTCATCCTTTTCTTCCTCAGGATGGGCATACTGATTTTGAAAAATATCAAATCCTTTAACCAATTCTTGCGCTTTTTCATAGAATTCCATACCACGACGAGTCAAGAAAGTCCCTGAGCTGGTCCGACGGAAAATCTTAAAACCCAATTCTTTTTCCAAATCACGAACAGAAATAGACAGACTCGGCTGACTAACATACATCTTTTCAGCAGCTTCACGAAAAGTACCGCTATTGGCAATGGCCACAACATAGCGTAATTGTTGAATGTTCATCTTCTACCTCCAACTTCTTTATCTTTTCATTATACCATATTTTAGAAGTTTTCCAAAAAGGAAAAAAGAACATCCTATTCTTCTTAACCTTCTTAACTATCTTCACTATCTGCCTTTCTCAAGCCAACCTTATTTTCAAAATCAATTCAAAAAATAACTGGATACACACCACTCCAATATCGAAAAGAAAAACGTTGACTATTTGTGAAAAAAGAAAATGCCGGAAAGTTCCGACATTTTTTTAGTAAGCTAACTTCCTGAAAATAGGAGTAACCATACATTCCAGAAGGCAGTGATATTGATGAGAATATGAACTAGTATTGGATAGTAGAGATTTTTTGTCATGCGATACAGTAGAGCTAAAATGAGACCTCCACTAGCATAAATGAAAAAAGCAAGAGGAGTTAAAGCAAAATTGATATGAATATAACCGAAAATAATAGCAGAAAGCAAGACATCTCCGTACCAAGGCGAGTTTTTGAAAAAGGTTGTCATAAGCACACCGCGATAAATCAATTCCTCAGCAATAGGGCCGATGAAGCAAGCCATGAGCAAGAAATAGGGTAATTCCTGTCTCCCTATCATTTCTATCGTTTCATTCAAAGAAATTTGATTTGAAGACGAGGGTATGAAATAAGACAAGAGGACGTCAGACATATACAAAATGATGTAACCCAGTAAAAGGTAGATAAAGTGCCTCAGCTGCCATTTGAAATGAAAAGTCTTCTTTCCTGCAAAAACTAGTAGATAGATGACCGCTAATAAAAGACCTCCACTCTCCATCCAAAGCAGAATCTGAAAAAATTCACGACTTGCTGGTAGATAGGGCTTTGCGAGGTGATTGAAAATTCCCCAAAACCAAGTTGATTTGTAAAAAATTAAGGATAATGCTAGTAAAATCTGAATAATCCGTTTTTTCATATTAAATCCTCTGTTTTCTCCATATTCCTAATAAATTTTACTTAAAATCTCGCAGGACTTCCTTTGCAAAGATGATTGCCTCCTCCAATATATCCTAAATCATAGGTTCCTCTGGGACAAAATCCATGAACCGGCATAGTTAATACCGGCTCTATTTGCCAAGGAAAATAACCATTAGGTTCTTTTCCATAGGGATCTGCTCCACCTTGTATCAGATCTAATTCTTCATTTGTTAGATTTATATTTTTTGTCATTAAAATCATGATATATTTCCTCCGTTATTGTTTAGATTAGTTGAGTAATCTGATACTCATACCTACTTACAAAAAACTATTATATTAAGTTGGTTTTTTAATTTGTCTAGTTGCAACGTTGACAAGTTTAGTATAACATATCTTGGCCAAATATCCTCTTCAAATCATGAATTGTCATCAAAACGTCCTAAACTGCAAAATCAATTAGCTCCTGTCCCTTTGACCGTCATCTTCTCCAAAATATGTTATAATCCCGACTTTATCACTTAAAAAATACAAAAGGGCAGCTACCCCCTTGCG
>NZ_VMLT01000071.1:0-1100 GCF_013276815.1 Streptococcus sp. 1055
TGATTTTAGTCCAGTATTAAATAAAATTCAACAATAGAATCATTAGAATTTCTCGCTGTTGATTTAACTATCACTCGTTTACCTGCAACATTTTCCAAATTTTCTACCGTAGACTTCCTGCAAAACTAGAATCCTAGTTCATGATTGGTAATACCAGCAATCAAATTCATTCGTAATCCGAAGCGTTTACGATGATTTCGATAGGTTGTTGAAAACATTTTAAACGTTTTTACTTTGGCAAAGATGTTTTCAACCTTGCTTCTCTCCTTAGATAGCGCATGGTTACAGGCTTTATCTTCAACTGTTAGCGGCTTGAGTTTGCTGGATTTACGTGGAGTTTGTGCTTGAGGATATATCTTCATGAGCCCTTGATAACCACTGTCAGCCAAGATTTTACCAGCTTGTCCGATATTTCTGCGACTCATTTTGAACAACTTCATATCATGACAATAGTTCACAGTGATATCTAAAGAAACAATTCTTCCTTGACTTGTGACAATCGCTTGAGCCTTCATAGCGTGAAATTTCTTTTTACCAGAATCATTCGCTAATTGTTTTTTTAGGGCGATTGATTTGTACTTCCGTCGCATCAATCATTACCGTGTCCTCAGAACTGAGAGGAGTTCTTGAAATCGTAAAACCATTTTGAACAAGAGTTACTTCACCCCATTGGCTCCGACGGATTAAGTTGCTTTCGTGGATACCAAAATCAGCCGCAATTTCTTCATAAGTGCGGTATTCTCGCACATATTGAAGAGTGGCCATAAGAAGGTCTTCTAGGCTTAATTTAGGTTTTCGTCCACCTTTTGCGTGTTTAAGTTGATAAGCTGTTTTTAATCCAGCTAACATCTCTTCAAAAGTGGTACGCTGAACACCAACAAGACGCTTAAATCATGCATCAGTTAGTTGTTTACTTGCTTCATCATTCATAGAACTACTATACCATATTTTGTTTCGCAGGAAGTATAATTTAATTTACTAGATTTGATGCTTCTATCTATTTATTCGGAAAAGAAATTAAAAATCTTCCCAATTTCTAGTAATATTTTAGAAGTTATAGTGTAGCATTCCAACTTCAAAGGTAACCGCCCAATAACGAA
>NZ_VMLT01000072.1:0-9272 GCF_013276815.1 Streptococcus sp. 1055
CTCTTTGATGTAATCTAATTCTCGATGTTTAAAATCTGTACTATATGCCATAGCTTTATTATAACATGCTTGTTTGAAACTAAGAAAATATCAAAACTCCATAATTGTTTTTCTAAAATACAGCTTTCAAATATCCTTAAATATAATAGACTTCCTGCGAAACAAAACATGGTATAGTAGTTCTATGAATTATGAAGCAAGTAAACAACTAACTGATGCACGATTTAAGCTCCTGGTTGGTGTTCAGCGCACGACTTTTGAAGAGATGTTAGCTGTATTGAAAACAGCTTATCAAGGTAAACACGCAAAAGGGGGACGAAAACCTAAACTAAGCCTAGAATACCTTCTTATGGCGACTTCAATATGTGCGAGAATATCGAACTTATGAACAAATTGCGGCTGATTTTGGTATCCACGAAAGCAA
The DNA here is from genome assembly GCF_013276815.1 of Streptococcus sp. 1055. Classification (NCBI taxonomy): domain Bacteria; kingdom Bacillati; phylum Bacillota; class Bacilli; order Lactobacillales; family Streptococcaceae; genus Streptococcus; species Streptococcus sp. 1055. Next base: position 425 of record NZ_VMLT01000072.1, read on the forward strand.
CTTAACCCATCGGAGTCAATGGGTTGAAGTAACTCTTGTTCAAAGTGGTTTTACGATTTCAAGACCTCCTCTCAGTTCTGAGGACACGGTAATGATTGATGCGACGGAAGTAAAAATCAATCGCCCTAAAAAAACAATTAGCGAATGATTCTGGTAAAAAGAAATGCCACGCTATGAAGGCTCAAGCGATTGTCACAAGTCAAGGGAGAATTGTTTCTTTGGAGATCACTGTGAACTATTGTCATGATATGAAGTTGTTCAAAACGAGTCGCAGAAATATCGGACAAGCTGGTAAAATCTTGGCTGACAGTGGTTATCAAGGAATCATGAAGATAGATCCTCAAGCACAAACTCCACGTAAATCCAGCAAACTCAAGCCGCTAACAGCTGAAGAGAAAGCCTGTAACCATGCGCTATCTAAGGAGAGAAGCAAGGTTGAGAACATCTTTGCCAAAGTAAAAACGTTTAAAATGTTTTCAACAACCTATCGAAATCATCGTAAACGCTTCAGATTACGAATGAATTTGATTGTTGGTATTATCAATCATGAACTAGGATTCTAGTTTTGCAGGAAGTCTAGTATAAAATACGGACTAATCAAGATAAAAGAATAGTGAATCATAAAAATCGATTTACTAGATACCATAGTATCTTATAGTTGCTAATAAGAAGTTAGTCTAGCAGAATGAACCTCTCATTTCTCCCCTACTAGTCCGTAATTCGTTGATACATTTCTGGTCTTCTATCTCGAAACAAGCCCCAGTTTAGGCGTTCACTTGCTCCCTTGTCTAGGTCATAAGTAGCTAACAGAACAGCTTCTTCTTGTCTTTCAGCTCGTTCTAGAATAGCTCCTGTTTCATCCGTCATAAAGGAGGAACCGTAGAAGTCAAGACTGGAACTCTGTCCGCCATTTTCCTCACTAGGCGTGACCTCTTCCAATCCATAACGATTGGCTGAGATGACTGGAACAATATTTGCTGCTGCGTGTCCTTGCATGGTACGTTGCCAATGACCACAACTATCCGTATCTAAAATTGGCTCTGAACCAATGGCTGTAGGATAAAAGAGCAATTCAGCACCATTTAACGCAAGACAGCGGGCTGTTTCAGGGAACCATTGATCCCAACAGATACCGATCCCGATCTTGGCATAGAGAGTATCCCAGACCTTGAAACCTGTGTTGCCAGGTGTGAAATAAAATTTTTCTTGATAATAATGGTCATCTGGTATGTGGGTCTTTCGATAAACACCCAGCACCTCACCATCTGCATCAATGACGGCAATAGAGTTATACAAGACATTACCATCTTTTTCATAGAAACTGATTGGTAAAACGACCTTTAGCTCCTTGGCAATGGTTTTAAAATGCTGAATAGCTGTATTGTCTGTCACCGACTGGGCATGCTGGTAGTAGTCATACTGACGTTCCTGACAGAAATAGGGACGTTCAAACAACTCGGGCAAGAGAATAATTTGTGCGCCTTGTTCTGCAGCCTGACGTACTAAACGCTCTGCGGTTTGAATATTTGTTGCCACATCCTTGGCGCATTGCATCTGAATGGCTGCAACTCTTACATTTCTCATCTTTTTCTCCTATTCTGGGATTTGTTGGGTGATACAGTGGATATTGCCACCACCTAAGAGAATATCTCTGGCTGGAATTCCGACAACTTTACGGTCTGGGAAACACTCACTGAGAATATCTAAGGCTACTTGGTCGTTTACATCCTCAAACTGTGGAACCAAGACAGCCTTGTTGGCGATATAAAAGTTTACGTAGGAAGCTGCTAGTCGTTCACCTGCGTATCGCTCTTCTTCTCCTTCTTCATAGATGTAGCCTGGCAAATCTTCTTCTGTCACAACTTGTCGAACTGCAGGGATAGGCAATTTATGAATGGTGAAGTGACAACCTTTTGCATCTGTTTCTTGCTCTAAGAATTCGAGATCTGCTTTTGACATGGCATACTGAGGATCGTTTTGATCATCTGTCCAAGCCAAAACAAGCTCTGCAGGACCAACAAAGGCTGAAACATTGTCAACGTGTTCATTGGTTTCATCCTGATAAATACCATAAGGAAGCCAAATAACTTTTTCAGCGCCAAGGCACTCTAATAAGGTATTTTCGATTTCCTCTTTACTAAGATGAGGATTGCCACCAGGACTAAGCAAACAACTTTCAGTCGCGAGAATGGTTCCTTGACCATCGCTATGTATCGCTCCGCCTTCTAGGACAAAAGGTTTGGCATCATAAACAGGCATTTCCAAGGCCTCAGCAAAATTACTGGCTACTTGATCATCATCTTCATAGTCTTGGTAGAGACCATCTACAGCTCCACCCCAAGCATTGAAAGACCAATCCACGGCTAATTTCTGGCCTTTATCATTGACAAGAATGGTTGGGCCAGTATCACGCGCCCAGGCATCATTGGTGGGAATGTCTAAATAAACAACCTTGTCTCCAAGATAAGATTGGGCTTCAGCTAAGTAGTCTTGGTCCACCAAAAGATAGACTCTTTCTCCTTCTGCTATGGTCTTAATAATCTGGCTGAAAGCTCTTTTAGCAGCCTTTCCTTGAAAAGGCCATGATCCTGGTCGAGTCGGCCATATCATGAGGGTACCATGGTGTGCTTCGTACTCTGCTGGCATGCGATAGCCTAATTTTTTGGGACTTTCCATCATGATAATCTCCCTTTAAAATCTTGATAGCCAAATGCTTTGACTAAGCTACAGTCTCCCTGTTCGTCCATGAGATAGAGACTTGGCAATCCAATACCATTAAAGGTATTATTTTTGACAAAAGAATAAATGGCCATGTCTTGAAAATAAAGTCTGTCTCCGATTTGAACTGGATTTTCAAAGCTATAGTCTCCAATTACATCGCCCGTCAGACAAGTATTGGAAGAAAGTCTATAGGTATGGGCTTTTTCCTGTGCCTCAAAGCCATTTCTCAAAGGTGGACGATAGGGCATCTCAAGTACATCAGGCATATGGCAGGTCGCAGAGGCGTCTAAAACCAAGATTTCCATACCGTTTTCGACAATATCTAATACCTCAGTTGCTAGATAACCCGCATTGAGCGCAATGGCTTCACCCGGCTCGATATAGATTTCAAGATTGTAAGTTTTTCGGATACGCTTGATTTCTGAAATCAGCAAATCTACATCATAGTCTTCTCTTGTAATGTGATGGCCGCCCCCCATATTGAGCCATTTGACCTCATGCAAATAGGAACCAAACTGCTCTTCTACTGCTTTCAAAGTTGTCTCTAAATCATCTGCACCCTGCTCGCAAAGGGTGTGAAAATGAAGACCATCCACCAAATCCAGCAAATCACTAGGAATTTTATCTAGTGTAACGCCAAAACGAGAACCAGGTGCACAAGGGTCATAGAGCGCATGGTCACCCTGTGTTGAACATTGAGGATTGAGACGTAAACCAATACTGATACCAGCATCTCGACAACGCGGACCGTGTTTACGCAACTGTCTCTCTGAGTTAAAGACGATATGGTCTGTTATCCCAAGCAATTCCTCCATGTCCTCATCCTTGAAAGCTGGTGCAAAAACATGGACTTCACCAGGAAATTCTTCCCTAGCTAGCTTAGCTTCATAGAGACCACTTGCAGTTGTACCAGATAGATACTGGCTAATCAAGGGATAGGTTTTGTAAAGGGAATATGCCTTCTGGGCAAGCAAAACCTTGCAGCCTGCTTCTTCTTGTACATAATGTAAGATACGACAATTGGCTTCTAACTTGGCCAAGTCAATGACATAGGCTGGTGTTGGTACTTGTTCTAGCTTCATTAGTCCACCATTTGTGGATTTTCAACCACAACCCAAGGTAAACCATACTCATTCAAAGCTTCCATGAATGGATCTGGATCCAATTCTTCAAGGTTATACACTCCAGCTTGTTTCCAAGTACCGTTCATAACCAATCTTGTTCCAATCATGGCTGGAACGCCAGTCGTGTAAGAAATAGCTTGTGAACCAACTTCCGCGTAACATTCCTGATGGTCGCAGACATTGTAGATGTAGATGGTCTTTTCAACGCCATCTTTTACACCTGTAAAGATACATCCAATATTGGTTTTACCTACAGTAAGTGGGCCAAGGCTTGCAGGGTCTGGAAGCAAGGCTTTTAAAAATTGAATCGGAACGATGTCTTGTCCATTGAAGTTAATGGCATCCGTACGAAGGAGACCAACATTTTCCAAGCATTTCATATGCGTTAGATAAGATTGACCAAAAGTCATAAAGAAACGAATACGTTTAACACCTGGAATGTTTTTCGCCAATGATTCAATTTCTTCATGGTGGAGGAGATACATATCTTTTTGTCCAACTTGAGGGAAATCGTACTCGCGCTTGATAGACATGGCTTCAACTTCGACCCATTTTCCATCTTCCCAGTAAGAACCTGGTGCAGAAACCTCGCGTAGATTGATTTCTGGGTTAAAGTTTGTCGCAAATGGATAACCGTGGTCACCACCATTACAGTCTAAAATGTCGATATAATGGATTTCATCAAAATAGTGTTTAAGGGCGTAAGCTGAAAAGACACTAGTCACACCTGGGTCAAAACCAGAACCAAGAAGAGCAGTCAAGCCTGCTTCTTTGAATTTTTCCTGATAAGCCCATTGCCATGAGTAGTCAAAGTAGGCTGTAAAACCAAGTTCCTTGCAGCGTTTTTCGTAGATAGCACGCCATTCAGGGTCTTCTGTATCTTCTGCTTCGTAGTTGGCTGTATCGATATAGTGAACACCTGTTGCCAAACAAGCGTCCATGATAGTTAAATCTTGATAAGGCAGAGCTACATTCAAAATAGCTTCTGGTTTGTAGCTTTCAATCAGGGCAATGACTTCTTCAACCTTGTCAGCATCAAGAGCAACTGTCTCAATCTTTGTACTTGTTTTGCCTTCTAGCTTCGCTTTCAAGTCATCACATTTTGACTTAGTACGGCTAGCAATCATAATCTCTGTAAAGGTTTCGCTATCTTGACAAATCTTTGAAATAGCAACTTGGGCAACACCCCCACAACCAATAACTAGTAAACGACTCATTTTTTTCCTTCCTCTTCTTCTAAAATGTCCTCAACATACTTGGGCAACATAAAGGATCCCACGTGTAAGTTTGCAGTGTAGTATTCTGTGAAAAGCTGGCGTTTTTTCCAACCTTCCCTGTCAAAATCTTTGACAGGGTGGTATTTTTTCGATGCAAATCCAAACAACCAATAGCCAGCTGGGCTAGTTGGAATATGGGCCTGATAAACCCGACTGATTGGAAAGGCTTGATTGACCTTGCGGTGCATGCTTCGGCAGGCCGACTCATCCTCGTCAAAGAAAGGACTCCCATGCTGGTAAATCATGATACCGTCTTCTTTCAAGGCTCTGTAACTGTTACCGTAAAATTCCTTGGTAAAGAGCCCTTCCGTATGTCCAAATGGATCTGTCGCATCGTTGATGATAATATCATAGTCATCTTCGCAGTTTCGCAAAAAGCGTAGCCCATTTTGATAGTAAATGGTAACACGAGGATCATCTAGCCCTGCGGCAAAATCTGGGAAATACTCACGACAGACTTCAACCAACATCTCATCTGGTTCCACAATGTCGATTTGTTCCAATTCTGGATAGAGTGTTAATACTTGGGCAACACCACCGTCGCCACCCCCTATTACCAAAACTTTCTTGGGATTGGGATGCACAGCCATGGGGACGTGAACCGTCATTTCGTTGTAGACAAAATCATCCGCATCTGAAAACAAGACATGCCCATTTAAAATCAGTATTTTCCCAAAAGCTGGGGTATCCAAGACTTCGATATCCTGCCATTCACTTTTACCAGCGTAGAGTTGCTTGGCTGTTCTCAGGGACAATTTCACATCTGGAGTATAAACTTCAGAAAACCATAAATCCATCTAGATCTCCTTTCTCTTAATGACGTTGATGTGATTGACCTCTGGATCTTCCGTCCCTTGGAGGGAGCAACCACGTTCCTTGGCAAATTGGACATAATCCACAATCTCTCGTGTAATGCGTTCACCAGGAGCCAAGATAGGAATCCCTGGAGGATAGCACATGACAAATTCCCCGCAGACTTGTCCAACAGACTCATCTAAGGTCAAACTTTTTCTCTCTGAATAAAAGGCTTCCTGAGGAGATAACACCAACTCGGGCTGAATATATTCTCCTGCTATCAAGTCCTTCCCATCTCGTGAATAGAGTCTCTTAATATCAGCTAAAGCACCAACTAATCGTTCAATGTCTTGGATACGGTCACCAATCGAAATATAGGCCAAGATATTGCCAATATCACCAAACTCAATCTGAATGTCGTATTCGTCTCGTAAGAGGTCATAAACCTCGATACCTGTTAAGCCAATACCCTGAGTGTAAACTGACAGCTTGGTTACATCAAAATCACAGACCGACACACCGTCTATTAACTCTTTTGAGTAGGCATAGTAACCACCGATAGCATTGATTTCACGACGAGCATACTCTGATAACTCAATGACTTTCTCAAACGACTCTTTACCACGAAGGGCCAAGTTGCGACGTGAAATATCTAAACTAGCCATCAACAAGTAAGAGGCAGATGTTGACTGGGTCAGGTTGATGATCTGACGAACATACTCAGGGTTCATCTGCTCCCCGATTAAAAGAAGTGAACTTTGGGTCAAACTCCCACCAGACTTATGCATGGAAACTGCAGCCATATCAGCATCTGCATCCATAGCAGAAATTGGAAGTTTATCAGTAAAATGTAAGTGTGCTCCGTGGGCCTCATCTACCAAAACCATCATACCAGCTTCATGAGCCATTTTTGTCAATCCCCTTAGGTCTGAACAGATTCCGTAGTAAGTAGGATTGTTAATCAAAATGGCCTTGGCATCTGGATGATCCTTGATAGCCTGGGCTACACGGTCATTTTCAAGACCTAAAGCGATACCAATCTTAGGATCTACACTCATCTCGATATAGATGGGAATGGCACCACATAGAACCAGCGCATTGATAGCAGATTTATGGACATTGCGTGGCAGAATAATCTTATCTCCAGCCTTGCAGGTTGACAGAATCATAGTCTGTACCGATGAAGTTGTTCCCCCAATCATTAGAAAGGCATGGCTAGCTCCAAAAGCATCCGCCGCTAGCTCCTCTGCATCCCGAATAATCGAAATGGGGTGACCAAGATTATCCAAGGGTTTCATCGAATTGACATCAATGCCAACACATTTTTCACCTAAGAGTTCGACAAGTTCTGGATTTCCCCTTCCACGCTTGTGACCTGGAACATCAAAGGGAACAATCCGTTTCTTGCGTAACTTCACCAAGGCCTCATAAATTGGGGCTTGGTTTTGATCTAACTCTTTCAAGACATACTCCTTTCAATATTTTTAGGACCTTATGAAAACTAAGGAACTAAAGGTTGACTCATGAAAAAAGAGCAGGTTTTCACCTGCTCTGCAATCTTCTGACGTTTTTATGTTTGTTTCTGTTGAGTATGTCTGTTCCCGATGTTTCCTAACTCTCTAGTAGCAAATATTACGTACTTTATTGATCGTTTCACAAGATGACGTGTGCTTTCACCACACTAAAAATTTATGAATTAGGACAAGTGTCCTAACATCAACTTATAAAAGTAGGCTTTTAACCCTATCAATAATGTGGTTTTTCAACCACGCTTCGGCATTCAACCCTGCCTGTCCGTAGGCATTTTTTACTCGGGTTTATATTTGCTAGAAAACATCTTCTCATTTTCTAAGCTCCATTACTATATCATGTTTTTAAGAACTTGTAAAGCGGTTTACGAAAAAAATATAAAAAAGTTCGCAAAATATTTGGATTTTGTTTGATTTAATACTCATTATTCTCTTGCAAACGATTATAAAGTGAACAAAATGATTTTCATATTTAATTTAAAATTTTTTATGCAATTCTATACTCTTTACCTTCGGTGTTTGATCTATTAGAGAAGATGTCGACATTTTTATATCATTAAAATCGTGCAACTTTTTTCAGATATTTTTAAAAGATTGATTTCATTACCTCTTTCCTTTATACTGGATAAGAAGGAGATTAGTATGTCAGAAACAAATCACGAAATCGATTCAAATTTTGCAGGTCGTTTAAATATCCTGCGTGCTGGTGTTCTTGGTGCTAACGATGGAATTATTTCCATTGCTGGTGTGGTTATCGGAGTTGCTAGTGCCACGACCAATATCTGGATTATCTTTTTATCAGGATTTGCAGCTATCTTAGCTGGTGCCTTTTCAATGGCTGGTGGAGAATATGTATCCGTTTCAACTCAAAAAGATACTGAGGAAGCAGCCGTTGCGCGTGAGCAGCTCTTGCTAGACCAAGATATGGAACTAGCCAAAAAGTCCCTCTATGCTGCCTATATCCAAAATGGAGAATGCGAAACCTCTGCTCAACTTTTGACCAACAAAGCCTTTTTAAATAATCCACTCAAGGCTTTGGTAGAGGAAAAATACGGTATTGAGTATGAAGAGTTTACCAATCCTTGGCATGCTGCTATCTCTAGCTTTATTTCTTTTTTCCTTGGTAGCTTACCACCAATGCTTTCAATTACCATTTTCCCAAGTGAATACCGCATCCCTGCTACTGTCCTGATTGTCGGTGTAGCCCTTCTTCTCACTGGTTACACTAGTGCCAGACTTGGAAAAGCCCCAACCAAAACGGCTATGATTCGGAACCTAGCTATTGGTCTCTTGACCATGGGCGTTACCTTCCTGCTCGGACAACTTTTCAGCATTTAATACTCTTCGAAAATCTCTTCAAACCACGTCAGCTTCGCCTTGCCGTATATATGTTACTGACTTC
>NZ_VMLT01000073.1:0-26882 GCF_013276815.1 Streptococcus sp. 1055
ACTACTATGGGTTCGGCTGACTTCTCATGATTCCTTGTTACTACGCTTTCAGCGCTCATGAGACCTCACGGGATAAGTCCTACATCTTTCCTCGTTTATACAAGATATGAGGACGTTAAAAGGTTAGAGTGAAAATAGGAAATCTGACGCAGAGTCTTTAGACTCTAGAAAGATTTATCTTTTTCACACAAACCTTAGTCCGAATTCAATTACTCTCGTGATTTACGCATATAGGTTACGACTACCTTTTTGGACTTTAGAGTTTCTGGCCCCCTTATCCGCTATATACGCCTTACTATCACCTTCCTGTTCGTAGAGCCACGATTTCGCTATCCCTTCCTCTGACGATTCTTATTTCCAGTGTCAGACTTAAAACGGTCTATCCCCAGACCGTTTTAATCCGCTACCTCACGATAGTCAGGCTTGGGAATCGCTATTGGGTTCACCGGTAGCAGGTGCCCACCTAGGACTTACACCTCAGATGCACGACATGCCCGTCGTACCAAAAATAGCCCTTCGGATAAAATCCGAGGGGCTAGAAACGTTGTTAAATCAACGGCCGAACTTTTGAATTTCAAGGTTCGGGATAAAATAGTTTACTGAACTACTTTATTTTTTCAAGTTGTAGAATGATTTCAATCCACGGTATTCTGCTACTTCACCAAGTTGGTCTTCGATGCGAAGCAATTGGTTGTATTTAGCGATACGGTCTGTACGTGAAAGTGAACCAGTCTTGATTTGTCCTGCGTTAGTTGCAACTGCGATGTCAGCGATTGTTGAATCTTCAGTTTCACCTGAACGGTGTGATACAACGGCAGTGTAACCAGCTTCTTTCGCCATTTCGATAGCGTCGAATGTTTCAGTAAGAGTACCGATTTGGTTAACTTTGATAAGGATTGAGTTAGCAGCACCTTCTGCAATACCTTTTTCAAGGTAAGAAGTGTTTGTTACGAAGAAGTCGTCACCAACCAATTGAACTTTACCACCAAGACGTTCAGTAAGAGCTTTCCAACCGTCCCAGTCATTTTCATCCATACCATCTTCGATGGTGATGATTGGGTATTTGTTTACCAATTCTTCAAGGTAGTCGATTTGTTCTGCAGCAGTACGTACAGCTGCTCCTTCACCTTCGAATTTAGTGTAGTCGTAAACTTTACGTTCTTTATCGTAAAATTCTGATGAAGCACAGTCAAATCCGATAAATACGTCTTTACCAGGAACATATCCAGCAGCTTCGATCGCAGCAAGAATAGTTTCAACTCCGTCTTCAGTTCCTTCGAAACGAGGAGCGAATCCACCTTCGTCACCTACGGCTGTTTCCAAACCACGAGATTTAAGGATTTTCTTAAGAGCATGGAAGATTTCAGCACCCCAACGAAGAGCTTCTTTGAATGATGGCGCACCAGCAGGTACGATCATGAATTCTTGGAAAGCGATTGGAGCGTCAGAGTGAGAACCACCGTTGATGATGTTCATCATTGGAGTTGGAAGAACTTTAGTGTTGAATCCACCAAGGTAGCTGTAAAGTGGGATTTCAAGGTAGTCAGCAGCAGCACGAGCTACAGCGATAGACACACCAAGGATTGCGTTTGCACCCAATTTACCTTTGTTAGGAGTACCGTCAAGTGCGATCATAGCACGGTCGATAGCTTGTTGATCACGTACATCGTAGCCGATGATAGCTTCAGCAATGATGTTGTTTACGTTGTCAACAGCTTTTTGTGTACCAAGACCACCGTAACGAGATTTGTCACCGTCGCGAAGTTCAACTGCTTCGTGTTCACCAGTAGAAGCTCCTGATGGAACCATACCACGTCCGAAAGCACCTGATTCAGTGTAAACTTCTACTTCAAGTGTTGGGTTACCGCGTGAGTCTAGGACTTCGCGAGCGTAAACATCAGTAATAATTGACATTTTTTACTCTCCTTATGAGTTAAATTTTTTACACCTCTATAATACCTTAAAACACCTCCTTTTTCAAGAAAAAACGTTATCTTTGTGCAAATTTTCCTTAACTTTATAAAGTAATCGCTTTCTTTTGTCTGTTTTATTCTAACTTTTATGATATACTGTTTTCATGACAGATTTATCAAAACAATTACTTGAAAAAGCTCATGGTGGAGCAAAATTAAATCCAGATGAGCAAAGACGCTATCTTGGCACTTTTGAGGAAAGAGTTCTTGGATATGCAGATATTGACACAGCAAATAGCCCTCAGTTAGAAAAAGGCTTTTTATCTATTTTAGAAAACCTTCAGGAAAAAGCAGAGCCTCTATTTGTGAAGATTTCACCAACTATCGAATTTGACAAACAAGTTTTCTACTTAAAAGAAGCTAAAGAAACTGATAGTCAAGCTACCATAGTATCTGAAGAGCATACTACTTCTCCCTTCGGTCTGATTATCCATAGCAATGCACCAGTACAAGTAGAAGAAAAGAACATTCGACTTGCTTTTGCAAAACTTTGGGAAGTTAAAAAGGAAGAACAATCCAAAACATCCTTATGGAAAAAATGGTTTGGCTAAATCTTGCGCATAGTTAATAAGTACCCGATATTGGCTGCCGTGCGCTCCAGATAGAGGCGGGCATTTTTCAAACTATCTTCTAAAGGTTCACTTTTCTCCAAAATAGAAAAGGCAGCTTGGATATTTTCAAATGGTAAGGGAGGTAAATCTTCAGCAAGACTACCACAAATAGCAATAACAGGAACTCCAACAGGGGTTCTTTTTGCTACACCAATAGGCGCTTTACCTGCTAAGCTTTGACGATCTAGCCTCCCTTCTCCTACAACAACCAAGTCAGCATCTGAAACTTTCTTATCAAAGTTGATTAAGTTCAAGCAGGTATCAATTCCAGACACGATATTTGCCTGAGCAAAGGCACACAAACCAGCAGCAAGACCTCCACCAGCTCCTGCTCCTTTAATTTGCAATGTTGCAGGGGAGACTTTTTTATAAAAATCTTGAATTGCCTGATCTAGGACTGGAAACATAGCAGGATCTAGGCCTTTTTGTTTGCCAAAAGTGTAGGTCGCACCTTGATAACCACATAAGGGACTCACGACATCTGCTAAAATACGAATTTGCACATCTTCAGGAATTTCATAGCGATTTTCTGTTGAGACAGAAGCTAAGTTTAGTAAGGATTGACCACAAGCGGGCAACTCATCTCCATCCCTATCATAAAATCGATAACCTAAACTCGCAGCGATCCCAATTCCTCCGTCATTACTGGCCGTGCCACCAACGCCAATATAGATATCTTTAATCCCTTGAGCAATGAGATAGCTAATCAACTCTCCAATACCACAAGTTTGGATTTGAAGTGGATCTCGTTTCTCTAGCGGAATCTTTCCAAGGCCAACTAAATCAGCAACTTCAAATAGTGCCAGTTTCCCTTTTTGAAAATAGCGCATGGCTTCTTTTTGGCCAAAAGTGCCTGTCACTTGGATCCATTTTTCTTCTAGGTCAAGAGAATGTCGGATAGCATCAACAGTACCTTCTCCCCCATCACCAACAGGGCAGAGGAGACATTCTACATCTGCTATCGATTGTTGGAAGCCTCTTTTAATAGATTCAGCTACCTCTTCAGCGCTCAAGCTTTCCTTAAACGAATCTGGTGCAATTACAATCTTCATATTTTCCCCTCATTCTAAAAAGTCAATCAAAGGAAGAACTTCTAAAAAATCTCTCTTGTCAACATGATGTTGTATTTCTTTTTTTAGTACTTCTTTGGCACAAAAGGCGATTCCAAGTCCCGCCGACTTCAACATCAATAAATCATTGGCCCCATCACCGATTGCAACTGTTCTTTCTCTAGGAAGTTTGAGTTCCTCTCTCCATTTCTCCAGAGTCTCTTTTTTGACCTCAGGACTTATAATTTGTCCAACTAATTTTCCTGTTAGAAAGCCACCTTTGACTTCAAGTTGGTTGGCAGAGAAATAGGCAATTCCAAGAGATTTTGCCAATCTTTCAACTATTGGTGTAAAGCCACCGGACACCAGACCAACTAGGATACCATTCTTTTGGAGAATGGAGATGAATTCCTGGGCATTTGGCGATAGATGAATAGTGTTGAAGACTTTATCAAAAACCGAAACAGGAAGACCTTCCAAGAAGGACACTCTTTTTCTTAAACTGCTTTCAAAGACCCACTCTCCTCGCATTGCCCGACTTGTAATCTGCGAAATTTCCTCCTCACGACCTACCTTTCTTCCCAACAAATCAATCACTTCTTCTAGGATTAAGGTTCCATCCACATCCATAACACACAAGCTTTTTACTTGAGACATCAGTTCTCCTCTCTAAACAGCCCAAAAATCGTATGAAGTCATCATACGATTTTATCTATTAATTAACTAAACTATGGTACAAGTCAAGGTATGACTTGCAGGCTGTATCCCATGAGAAATCACACTCCATAGCTTGTTTTTGTAGATTTCTCCAAACGTCAGGATGGTTTCTATACAAGTCCAATGCTGTTTGGAAAGTCCAATTTAACCAGTAAGGTGATAGATTGTCAAAGCTAAAACCAGTACCGCTTCCTTCGATTGGATTGAAAGCGCGGACAGTATCTCGCAAACCACCAACTTCATGAACCAATGGCAAGGTTCCGTAACGCATAGCCATCATTTGAGACAAGCCGCATGGTTCAAAACGACTTGGCATGAGGAAGAGGTCACAGGCAGCGTAGATTTCTTGAGCAAGTTTGACATCAAAAGTGATATTTGCTGATATCTTGTCTGGGTAAATCTGAGCAAACCATGAGAAAGCTCCTTCAAAGGCTGGATCTCCAGTTCCCAAAAGAACAATCTGAACATCATTTTGCAAGATATGGTGAAGACTTTCGATCACCACATCAAAACCTTTTTGACGTGTCAAACGAGAAACAATTCCCACTAGAGGAACGTCAGATCTAACTGGCAAGCCAACTCTCTCTTGTAATTTTGCCTTATTCTGGGCTTTTCCAGACAAATCTTCCTGATTAAAATGATAGTCTAAAAGAGCATCCGTCTGAGGATTATAAAGGTCAGCATCAATCCCATTCACGATACCAGATACTTTACCAGACTCCATTCTAAGAATCTGATCCAAGTTACATCCGAATTTACTGGTCATAATTTCCTGAGCATAACTAGGTGAGACGGTTGAAACACGATCCGCATAGAGAATACCTGCCTTCATCCAGTTCAGACAGTTGTTCCAGCGAAGGGTACCGTCAGCATAACGTTCAAAGCCAACTCCAAACAAGTCCCATAACATTCCTTCTGAAAATTGTCCTTGGAATTCCAAATTATGAATGGTTAAAACAGTTTTTATTCCTTGATAGGCTTGAATCCAACGGTATTTTTCCTTTAACAAGAAAGGAATCATGGCTGTATGGTAATCATGAACATGGAGAAGGTCAGGAATAAAGTCAATCCTTTCCATAGCCTCAATGGCAGCAAGTTGGAAAAAGGCAAAGCGCTCTCCGTCGTCAAAATCACCGTAAACATGACCACGGAAGAAATAATATTGGCTGTCAACAAAGTAGAAGGTTACACCATTTAATACTGTTTTCTTAATTCCACAATACTGTCTGCGCCAACCGACGCTCACCTCAAAATGAAGAACATCTTCAATCTGATTTCCAAATTTAGCCTCTACCATGTCATAGTAGGGTAAAATCACTGCAACTTCATGTCCCGCTTTTACAAGTGATTTAGGAAGAGCGCCAATGACGTCTCCCAAACCACCTGTTTTTGAAAAGGGTGCACCCTCTGCTGCTACAAATAAAATTTTCATGAATGAATATCCTCTGTTACTTTGCTACCTTTCTTAACGACAACTGGATGTTCTGCAGTTCCTCGAATCACAACACCAGGCTCAACTTCAACACCCTTGTCCAAGATAGCATATTCTACCTGAGCTCCTTCTCCAATCACAACACGAGGGAAGAGTAGGCTATCTTTAACCAGGCTATCCTTATGGATATGAATATTACGTGATAGAACAGAATTAGCCACTTGACCTTCAATGATACTACCAGACGCAAACTGAGAAGTACTTACCTTAGATGTATTAGCATAGTAAGTTGGTTCTTCGTTCTTAACCTTTGTATAAATCTTTTGGTTTGGTGAGAAGAGAGAATAGAATTTCTGTGATTCAAGCATATCTTTATTAGCTTGGTAATAAGACTCTACAGAGTGAATATTGGCTAGGTAGCCTGTGTACTCGTAGGCGAAAGCTCCCTCTTTTGCAGCCAAATCACGTAAAACATAACGCAATTTCTCTGGATGTTCTTTTTTAGCTTCTTCTTCCAAGCGTTCAATCAACCACGGTGTATCAACGACAAAGATATCTGTAGACATATTGAACGTTTCAGCTGTTGACTTGCTATCAAAGAGTTTATGAGAAAGAACATGGTCTGTTTCATCCACTTCTAAGATTGCATTTACTTCTGAAATATCTTTCTTAGCTAGTTTTTTATAAACTACAGTGATAGGCCCTTTTGTTGTACTATGTAGATGGAAAACTTGGTTCAAATCAATGTTAATCAAGACATCGCAGTTGAGGGCAACCGTTTGGTTTGATCCAGAGCGTTTTAAATAAGTAAGAAGCTGTTGGTAGTATTCTTTTCCTACTGTGCTACTCTCCACACGAGTATTGTAAATACCTAGATAATAGTGACTGAGAAGGGTTGATAAGCCCCACTCGCGTCCTGAACGAATATGGTCAAAGACTGAGCTGATATTATCCTGCTGGAAAATACCAAAGACACTACGAACACCTGCATTAGCAAGGCTTGAAAGTGGGAAGTCAATCAAACGATATTTCCCACCAAATGGCAAACTTGCTACTGGACGGTGGTCTGTCAATGTCGACATATCGTGAAAACCAACTGTGTTTCCTAAAATGGCAGAATATTTATCAATCTTCATCTGTTGCTACCCCCACTACTTCATTATATCCTACAACTTGTACTTCATCTGTTCCATCAATTTCGACACCGTCAGAAATAATCGCACCTTCACCAATAATGGCACGTTTAATCTTAGCTCCTTGACCAATGATAGCTCCACTCATGATAACTGAATCAACAACTTCCGCTCCTTCGCGAACTTGCGCGCCTGTTGAAAGGATAGAATGTTTAACAGTTCCATCAACGAAACATCCGTCTACAACTAATGAGTCTTCCACATCAGCATTTGCTCCGAGGAAGTTTGGTGGTGAAATCAAGTTTCTTGAGTAAATCTTCCATTGACGGTTACGACTATCCAAGGCATTTTCTGGAGAAATATACTCCATGTTCGCTTCCCAAAGTGACTCAATAGTACCGACGTCTTTCCAGTAACCGCTAAATTCGTAAGCATAAACACTTTCACCTGACTCAAGGTAATTTGGAATGACATTTTTACCAAAGTCTGACATATCGACATTGCTCTTTTCAGCAGCGACTAACATATTGCGGAGACGCTGCCAATCAAAGATGTAAATACCCATAGAAGCTTTTGTAGATTTAGGTTGAGCTGGTTTTTCTTCAAATTCTACAATACGATTGTTAGCATCTGTGTTCATGATACCAAAACGGCTAGCTTCTTTCAGAGGAACATCAAGAACTGCTACTGTCAAACTAGCATTATTATCCTTATGAGACTGGAGCATAGCATCGTAGTCCATCTTATAGATATGGTCACCCGAAAGAATCAAAACATACTCAGGGTTGACACTGTCGATATAATCAATGTTTTGGTAAATAGCGTGGCTAGTCCCCTCAAACCAACGATTTCCTTCACTTGCAGAATATGGTTGAAGGATAGAGACACCAGAATTAATCCCATCTAGACCCCAACTTGAACCATTCCCGATATGGTTGTTGAGAGCAAGTGGTTGATACTGGGTGATGACTCCAACATTGTGAATACCTGAGTTGGCACAGTTTGAAAGAGCAAAGTCAATGATACGGTAGCGCCCACCAAATTGCACAGCTGGTTTTGCGATGCTTTGAGTGAGTTTACCGAGACGAGTTCCTTGCCCACCAGCAAGAATCAAAGCTAACATTTCATTCTTCATTTTCTACTCCTTTTTGGTTTTTACTTGTGACAGTTTTATCAGATTTCAAGCGGCGTTTGATTTTCCAAACACTTGCTCCCATAGCCGGTAGGGTAAAGGTCAAGGTCTGCTCATAATCTTTCCATAGTCCTTCTTGCGTTTGAACAGTTTGATTATGTTCTTTCCAAACGCCTCCCCACTCTTCTAACTCAGTATTCCAGACTTCTTCATAAATCCCTGCAACAGGCAGACCGATTGTAAAATCTTTTCGTTCAACAGGTGCCATATTAAAGACGCAGACTAGCATGTCGCCCTTCTTACCCTTACGGATGAAGGAAAGAACACTCTGGTCTCGATTATCCGCATCAATGATTTCAATACCATCATAGCTGGTATCGATTTCCCACAGACAGCGATGATCTTTGTAAAACTGGTTTAGCTGAGAAGTGAAATACTTCATCTTAGCATTCATAGGGTCTTCTAGATTAGACCATTCCAACTGCTCTTCAGATCTCCATTCTAGGAATTGGCCGTATTCACTACCCATGAAGAGCAATTTCTTACCAGGGTGACAAATTTGGTACGTATAGAGATTGCGCAAGCCTGCGAATTGATTATAGCGATCTCCCCACATCTTGTGCATCATACTCTTCTTGCCATGAACAACTTCATCGTGTGAGAATGGTAGGAGATAATTCTCCTTGAAGACATACATAAAGCTGAAAGTCACTAGGTTAAAGTCGTATGTACGATAAATCGGATCTTCTTCATAGAAACGGAGAATATCATTCATCCAGCCCATATTCCATTTGTAGTCAAAGCCAAGACCATCTGAATCCTTTGTATCAGTAATCTGAGTAGCTGATGAACTTTCCTCAGCTATCATCATCACATCTGGATGAGCTAGTTTAATGACATCATTCAAGCGTTGAAGGAAATAATATCCTTCATAGTTGAGATTACCGCCATCTTTATTCGGTGTCCATGGGGCATCATCGTAATCTAGATAGAGCATGTTGCTAACCGCATCCACGCGAATACCGTCCAAATGGTAAAAGTCAATCCAAAACTTAATGCTAGAAATCAAGAAGGACTGGACTTCATTCTTCCCAAGGTCGAAATTGAGTGCTCCCCAACCATAGTTATGAGCCTTATTATGGTCCTGATACTCAAAAGTCGGTGTCCCATCGTAATAGGCTAAGGCATCATCATTAATAGTGAAGTGACCAGGTACCCAGTCCACAATAATCCCAATATTGTTTAAGTGACATTCCTCAACAAAATCTTGAAACTCTTCAGGACGACCATAGGCATGCTCTAAAGCAAAGTAACCCATAAGCTGATAGCCCCAACTCAAACCTAGTGGATGGGATATCAAGGGCATAAACTCAATATGAGTATAGTTCATTTCAACGAGATAAGGAATGAGTTCATCCTTGAGCTGGGCAAAACTATAGGGACTACCGTCTGGATTTCTTTTCCATGATCCAGCGTGAACTTCAT
Organism: Streptococcus sp. 1055; assembly: GCF_013276815.1. NCBI lineage: Bacteria > Bacillati > Bacillota > Bacilli > Lactobacillales > Streptococcaceae > Streptococcus > Streptococcus sp. 1055. The sequence continues at coordinate 9,533 of NZ_VMLT01000073.1, forward strand.
AGATATTGACAGGACGTTCAGCAAAGCCCCAACGTTTTCTTCGTGCCAGCCAAAGTCCATCCTTCCATTTCTTTTCTGGAAGCTCTGTTACGATTGCCCCTGTTCCTGGACGCGCCTCATATCTGACAGCAAAAGGGTCAATCTTCATCAGTTGATGACCATTTTGACGTGTGACATGATATTTGTAAATATGCCCTTCTTGAGCCATGTTGGTAAAGACTTCCCAGACCCCAAAGTCATTTCTTACCATTGGAATCTGACCCTCAATCCAGTTGGTAAAATCCCCCACCAAGTGGACAGCCTGAGCATTGGGAGCCCATACACGAAATGTATAACCATACTCTCCATTTAGCTCTTCCCTATGTGCTCCTAGATAATGCTGAAGGTGAAAATTTTCTCCTGTCATAAAGGTGCGCAAAGCTTCTCTTTTATCCATATACTCCCTTTCTGCTGTAAGCGTTTTCTGTGTTTTTATTATACTACTTTTTTAGAGAAGATTCAAGTAAATTACTATACTTCTTTAAAATTATTTTGAAAATCTACAAAAAGTTCACTTTCTCGTTCAATTGTAAAGCAATATTTTTTCAAAAAAATGTGAAAACACCTTTCTTTTCTCTACTATAATACCAAAAAGTTCGTATTTTTCTATGATTATTATTGTTTTATAGCAAAAAAATAAAACCAGGAAAACAATTTCCTGATTTTACACGTTTGATGAAAATATTTATCAAATTTTCTATACAAGTGAGTTATCAACTAAGTTCTTTCTATTCGTTCACTTCCAATGATGTGTTAGAATAGCGAGATAGATGGTCTTTATAAAACACTCAAGACAGCTAGACTAATATCATCTAACACATTATCTTCTTTTGAACGACTATTAGTTACCAACATAGCTAAATTTCCTGCATTTTCAAATTGATAGGGTTCTGATTTAGCATTCACAACCACCAAGAGGTGTTCTTTCCCATGAACTTCATAGATAAGGCAGCCGCTATGTTCAATCGCAGAATGCACAAAGACATGATGGTAAATTTCATCATAGCTAGAGTAAGAAAAGGCACCAGTTTTTGTCTTCAATCGGATGACTTGACGGATAAACTCAATACTGTCTTGACGCTCATTGATCAAATCCCAGTTGACTTGGTTCACACTGTCAGGAGCATTATAGCTATTCATCGCACGCTCTCTATCATCATGGGTCAACTCACCATTCTCACCAGTCGCAACCAGTTTGGTACGACCAAATTCTTGACCGATTTCCATAAAGGCCATCCCTTGCATGAGTAGGTTCATAGCTGTGGCTGTCTCGACCTTGCGCATGATTTGTTCTGAACTTTGGTTTGGATGAAGGGTTGCCAATAAATCGTGAAGATTGTAATTGTCATGGGCTTCCACATAGTTAAGCACCTGATTTGGATGTGTATAGGTTCCTAATTCACGACTTCCTAGGATTGCTTTGGCTAGAATTGGCTCTGTCGCAGCACCGCTGACAAAACCTGACTTGATAGCACCGTAAACTTCTCCACCTTTGACAGCATCACGCTGATTGTCATTAAAGAAACCAATATTTGGCATTTCGTAGGCGTTGTCTTTCTTAGCCTTATCATAAGGTGCAAGACCTGTTCCCATGTCCCAACCTTCTCCATAGAGGATAATGTTAGGGTCGATTTCATCTAAGCTTTGACGAATCATCTGCATAGTCTTGACATCATGAATCCCCATTAAGTCAAAACGGAAGCCGTCAATATTGTATTCCTGAACCCAGTATAGAAGAGAATCAATCATATACTTGCGGAACATTTCGTGTTCACTGGCTGTTTCATTTCCAACGCCTGTTCCATTCTGGAAGGTACCGTCTGGATTCATACGATAATAGTAATCAGGGACAGTTGTTTGGAAAGGTGCATCAACAACTGAGAAGGTATGGTTATAGACCACATCCATAATAACACCAATACTCGCATCGTGGTAAGCTTGAACCATGGTCTTCAAATCACGAATAACCTGAGCTGGGTCGTCTGGATTAGTTGAAAAACTAGTTTCTGGCGCGTTATAGTTTTGTGGGTCATAACCCCAGTTGTAGGTTACATTCCCATCCTCATCGTATTCTTTGTGACGGTCTGCAATTGGTTGCAACTGAACATAATTGTAGCCCAGCTTCTTGATGTAATCAAAAGCAGTTGCTTGGCCGTACTGGTTAACTGTTCCAGTCTGTGCAGCACCTAAGAAAGTTCCTCGAAGATGTTCATCCACACCTGAGGTCGGTGATTTGGTCAAATCACGAATGTGCATTTCACAAATAACTGCCTTACATGGATTTGCCAAGCGCCAAGTAGCCTCTGAACAGTGCTTGACCTCGAAGTTTGCAACTTGCTTTTCTTCATGGCTCAGGATAGCTGAACGTTTGCCATCAGGACTGGTCGCGATGGTATAGGGATCGCGTGTCACTGTTTGGTGGTGAGGGAATTGGACTTGATACTGATAAGCCTTACCAGTCAAATCTTCCTCAACATCCAAACTCCAGACACCGATTGTATTGTCCTTGTGATTATAAGAGTAGCTATTGCCTCTCTCCATCTCAAAGGTCTTCCAAACAGGAGCATCATTAGCAGCTGATTCATAAACGACAACCTGCACTTCTGTCGCTGTTGGAGCCCAGAGAGCAAAACGAGCCTGATTGTCCTCTACACGGCAACCCAATTCCCCTTGGTAGCCCCAGTGGTGGTCGAAACTAGCGCTATTGATAGCCTTGTCAAAAGCAAAAGGATTTTGATTTTTATAGAAAGGACTTGCAATTGCAGGATTTTCAGAATAATAAATTCTATCATCGCCTTCCAAAATCCAGACCTCTGTTAAGAGGGGATAGTGATTAAAACGGATAGCATATTCTTTACTAGTTTGGCCTGTGTGAACCACAAAATTCAAGCTTTCTAAGGGATGAGCACTTGGGTGTTCAAAGCTAAATAAGGCTCCAAAATAATCTTCTTGGTAAGTTAGTAAATCAATTCGTTGATCCTTACTCTTTACAAAAGAGCAAGTGTCGTATTCACCATTCTTGCGATGGTAATGAATGCGCATAGGGTAGTTATACATTTTTATTTTTCCTTTTTACTTTTTAATTCGTTTCTATTTCACTAATAAATTCTTGACTAATCTCGTCTCGATTGACAAAAAATTCGATGTGATGATGGCAGACTTGAAGTTCAACTGGGGTATCTCCTCCATATTCCCCATCTAGGTTCAGCATAAATGGTTCTTGGTCATCTAAAACTTCTAAACGTAGTTTGCTAGTTTTAAGGTATTCGATATTGACGTCTGAGACATGCTGACCACCATTAATGGCCTGTATCAATAAGCCCAACATATCAAATAGCTTGTCTGTCTTGACCAAAATCAGAGTAAAATTACCATCGTCTAACTTGGTATCAGGCGCTAACTGCTCAAACCCTCCAATGGAATTGGTCAAGGCAACAAAAATCAAGGACACCTCTCCTTCAAAGACCCCCTGATCGTGTGTGATTCTCACTGGACGAACCTTGGTCTTAGGAAACATTTCAATGCCTTTAGCAACATAGGCAAAATAACCAAGACGCGTCTTGACTTCACTTGGAACACTGTAAGTCAATTCGGTTAAGGTTCCAGCAGCGGCAATATTAATAAAATATTTGTCGCCAAAAGCTCGTCCAATATCCATATGAATGGTCTCATTTTTAGCAATAATCTGAGCAGCCGCAACAGGATCACCCATTGGAATTTTTAGGGCACGCGCATAATCATTAGTCGTACCTGTTGGGATGATAGCAAGCCGAGGTCTCTTATCGAGCGAGGCAACCCCATTGACTACCTCATTAATTGTTCCATCACCACCTGCAGCAATAATCAAATCAAAACCAGCTTTGGCTGCTCTCTCAGCTTCTTTTTGTGCCGAAAGAGGTTCTGGAGTCGTTTGAAAGGCACTGGTTTCATAGCCAATATTTTCCAAAACATCCAGCACTTCTGCTATATTTTTCTTGATAATTTCCTGCCCTGAGGTTGGGTTATAAATTAAACGCGCACGTTTTCTTTCTTCTGTCATTGTTACAAACTTTCTAGCCAAGCTTCATCTCGAACTTCGATAGCAAGTTCTTGCGCCTTTTGAAGTTTACTTCCAGCATCTGCTCCTGCCACGACGAGGTCGGTCTTTTTAGACACACTGCCTGTCACTTTGGCCCCCAGACTTTCGAGTTTACTTTTAGCTTCTGAGCGCTTGAGCCGTTCCAATTTTCCAGTCAATACCACTGTCAAACCTGACAAGGCTGCATCCGCTACTACAGTTTGACCTTTATAATCCAGATTGACCCCAGCTTCTTTCAATTCTCTGAGGAGAATTTCAGAGCCTTCTGTCGCAAAATAAGTCTGGAGACTCTTGGCAATCACACCACCCAGACTCTCAATACTAGCCACTTCCTCTGGATCTGCCTGAACCAGATTTTCAATTGAGTGGAAATGTTGAAGTAAAAGCTGACTGGCCTTGTTTCCGACATGGCGAATTCCCAAACCAAATAAGAGCTTCTCGGCAGAATTTTCCTTAGATGCTTGGATAGCCTGATACAGTTTAGCAGCGGACTTTTCCTTGATCCCCTCTAAAAGGAGGAAATCTTCTTCTTGCAAACGATAAATATCCGCCACATCCTTGACTAAATTAGCAGCAAAGAGTTTCTCAACAATAGATGGACCAAGGCCTGTAATATTCATAGCATCACGAGAAGCAAAGTGAATCAAGCCTTCCATGATTTGAGCAGGGCAACGCGGATTGATACAACGCAGGGCCACTTCATCTTCAAAGTGCAGCAAGTCAGAGTTACAACTTGGACAGTTTGTAGGGATATCCAGTTTCTCTTCAGAAACCCGTTTGGACTCTACTACACGTAAAACGGCAGGGATAATATCTCCAGCCTTATAAACGATAACCGTATCATCTTTTCGGATATCTTTTTCAGCAATATAATCCACATTGTGCAGAGTCGCACGGCTAACAGTTGTACCAGCTAGTTGTACTGGTGTTAGATTCGCAGTTGGGGTTACAACACCCGTACGGCCAACTGTCCAATCAACTGATAAGAGTTGAGCTTCTTTTTCTTCAGCTGGGAACTTGTAGGCTACTGCCCACTTTGGAGCTTTAACGGTAAAGCCAAGTTCTTCTTGGCCTGCTAGGTCGTTGACCTTGATTACCACTCCATCAATATCGTAAGGCAGATTTTCTCGTTCTTGTCCAACTTCTTGGATAAAATTCCAGATTTCATCCATGCTTTCAGCCAGAATTCGCTTAGGATTAACCACAAAACCTAGTTGTTCTAGGTGCTTCAAAACCTTTTCTTGACTATCACGAGTTGACGGGCTGGCTTCTTGATAGAGGAAGGTAGCAAGATTGCGCTTGGCAACTACTGCTGTATCCAACTGACGCAGAGTTCCTGCTGCCGCATTACGAGGATTAGCAAATTCAGGCTCTCCATTTTCTTGGCGCGCTTGGTTAACTTGGTCAAAGGAAGCGCGTGGCATGTAACATTCCCCACGAACTGTGATATCTAGTTCTTCTGGCAAAGTCAAAGGAATGTCCTTAACACGTTTGAGATTTTCTGTGATATTTTCTCCAATAGAACCGTCTCCACGTGTTGCACCAACAACTAAAATCCCCTTTTCATAAGTCAGCGAGATAGATAAGCCATCGATTTTCAGCTCACAAATATAGGTCGGATAAGCCACTTCCTTACGAACACGCGCATCAAAAGCTTCAAGCTCCTCACGTGAAAAAGCATCCTGCAAACTATAAAGAGGATACTGATGACTGTATTTTTCAAAACCATCTAAAACCTTGCCACCAACACGATGAGTCGGACTGTCTGCTAGCACTTGCTCTGGATAAGCAGTTTCTAACTCGACCAACTTACGGTAAAGGCGGTCATACTCACTGTCTGAAACCGAGGGATTATCGCTGGTATAGTACTCAGTCGCATAGCGATTGAGCAAAGCGACTAACTCATTCATTCTTTTATTCATAAGACCATTTTACCATAAAACAAACCCTCCTCACAAACGAGAAGGGCGGAAAAAACACTTAGTTTGAAATTATTTTTGAAACTCAAGCAACCTTATATCAATTTTTCAAAATGAGTTCGAACATAAATAAACGATATACAAGACAAGATGATAACACCACTTCCAATTATCAGGAAAGAAGAGAGATGTACACTTGGCAAGACTGTCATAAATCCTTTTGCAATAGGCATAAATAGAATAGCTAAGGTAAAAATTGTACTCAGTACTCTCCCAAGAAATTCGCTCTCAACCTTGGTTTGTACTTGAGTAAAAAAGTGAATATTAAAAATCGTCATAAACAATTCACAAACTAAATTTCCAGAAAAGGAAAGAAAAGTTGGAAGTGGTAATCCCATCATAAAAACTCCGACACCTGTCAAAGCCAGTAAAATCAAAAGATTATAAACATTAGCTTTAATTTTACTAGCTAGAAGAGCCCCAATGATGGAACCAATAGCCCCCATAGTTAAAATACTTGCATAGGCTCCTTCTGACCCGTAAAGCTGATTCGAAAAGGGAAGTAGAAATTCAAAAGCTGCAAAAAAGAAATTAACGCTGGAAGCTACCAGCAAAAGGAAGAAAATTTCTTGCTGATGCCAGATATAGTGTAACCCATCCTTGATATCTACAAAAATATCTCTCCCAGTAAAAGCCTTTTTCTCTTGAACTTTTGCTTCCTCTTTTGGAAGGAAAGCCACTAGAACAAAAGCAATGAAAAAAGTCAGCGAGTCTAGCAGTAGCGTCATATGGAGACTTGCAAACTGTAAAACAAGGAAGGAAAGAACAGGAGAGCTGACACCTACAACCTGCAAAACCAGCTCTAGGCGAGAATTATAGATCACAATCTCATCTTTCTCCACCACTTCAGTTATGATAGCTTTATTGGCTGTGCGAGAAAAGGCAAAAGCAATAGCCTGCACAATGTTAGCAACAATCAAAGCGCCAATCATCCAGCTATCATTCCTTATGAAAGAAATAGCCAGACAAAGAATCCCACAAACAAGATCTGCCGTCATTAAAATCTTACGACGAGAAAAACGGTCTGAAATAACTCCGCCAAAGGGATTGACGAGAATAGATGTGACGAGCTCAGAAATCTGATACATTCCTAAAACTGTCTGTCCTATAGTCCCCATAGAAGCCAACCAGACACTATTTCCATAATCATAGAGCATATTTCCCATTTTATTGATAGCCCCACGGCTAATCAACTGCACTGCATAGCGATTCATATTAAAGCTCCTCTCAAATTTTGAAACTATTGTATCAAAACCGAAAGGAGCTTTTTATTTTTTCCCTTATTTGGGAAAATTAACTTTTGACAAATTTTTCGTAGTGTTCCTGATAATAGGCTACTTGCTCCGGAAGACCTAACACATCAAAAATATGCATGGCCTCTTGCATCTGCTTACAGCCTTCTTTACACTGTCCTTTTTGATATAAGGCAAAACCTTTTAAATAATGGAAAACATTACGCTCATAAAGCTTAATACCTTTGTCAATAATCTTCTCTGTATAAGCCTCAAAATAGTTGGCATTATAAAAAGAAGAATGCTCTAAACAATGCTGGTAACAATTGAGGGCCAAAATCAACACTAATCTCTTATGGCGACTAATCTCTTGGTAAAATTCCTCCCTCTCCATAACTTCTCTACCAATCCGAGTGACATAGTCTACATCGTAGAAACTATAGAGGTTACCGAAAAGAATCAACTCATACATGGTCCATTCTTCTGTTTTGAAGAGATAATCTGCTACCTTATCCAAATCATCCTGCTTCATATCATAACTCGCATCTCTTTGACAAATCAGACCTTGTAGCAAAATCCAGTTCAGCTCAAAATAAAGGGGAGTCGTCGAACTCTTAGACTTTTCAAGTTGTTCTCTTTGAAGCTTTTGAAAACCTGCAATATCGTTTGAATAGTAAAGTGGGATAATCTGTGCCATCATAGACACATGTTCATGATTATAAAAATTCCTTGCCTTATCCATGAAATTTTCGATTGTTACATGAATATTATCCAAAATCTCAAAGAAACGGGAGACTGCCAGGTCAGACTCCCCAAGCTCAAAGCGAGATAACTGAGAGGTAGAGCAGGATTCGCCTGCTGCTTCCTTTAAAGAATAATTTCCACTTGTTCGAAATTCACGAAATACTTTTCCAAGATGTTCCATTTTTACACCTGCTCTGATAATTCTTCCCACTCAAGCATAGCTTCTTCCTGACGATGGCTGATTTTGTCCAGCTCAGCCTGTAATTCCATGAGTTTGTCGGCATCGTTTGTTTCCAACATTTGTTCAGAAATGGCTTGACTTTGACTTTCTAGCTCTTCAATTTCAGCTTCTAGACTTTCGATTTGTCGCATGAGTTTGCGAACTTCTTTTTGACTTTCTTTCTGGGCCTGATAGTCATTGACTGGACTTGCTTCCTTTGCTTGATTGCTAGTTGAAGCTTCCTCAGTCTGACTCATTTCTACTGTTGCTTTCTTTTCAACATAGTAGTCGTAATCTCCAAGGTAGAGAGTTGAACCATTCTCAGACAATTCCAAAACATGAGTTGCCACACGATTGATAAAGTAACGATCATGACTGACAAAAAGCAAGGTACCATCAAAGTCAATCAAGGCATTTTCTAGCACTTCCTTACTATCAATATCCAAGTGGTTGGTCGGCTCATCCAGAATCAAAAAGTTATTGTTTTCCATAGACAATTTAGCTAAAAGCAAACGAGCTTTTTCGCCACCAGATAGCATGCCGACTGATTTTTTAACATCATCTCCTGAGAAAAGGAAGGCTCCAAGACGGTTGCGGATTTCAACTTCTGGTGTCAGTTTGAAATCATTCCAGAGTTCATCCAGCACCGTATTACTTGGTGTCAGCTTGCTTTGGGTTTGGTCATAGTAACCAACCTCAACATTAGCGCCAAAGCGCTTTTCTCCCTTGATAAAAGGAATCTGGTCCACAATAGACTTGATAAAGGTTGACTTGCCGATACCATTTGGACCAACGATAGCGACAGCATTCATCTTACGAAGATCTAGGTTGATAGGTTGTGACAAGACTTCCCCGTCATAACCAATAGCAGTATCTTCAACAGTCAAAACAACATTGCCCGACGTTTTTTCAGACTGGAAGGTCATGTTGGCTGCTTTCTTACCAGCTTCAGGCTTGTCCAAACGCTCCATTTTTTCTAGTTGTTTACGGCGAGATTGAGCACGTTTAGTCGTTGAAGCACGAACTAGATTGCGATTGACAAAGTCTTCCAGAGCAGCGATTTCCTTCTGTTGCTTTTCATAGTTTTTTGCCTCAGTAACTAGCTTTTGCTCCTTCAATTCGACAAAACGAGAGTAATTCCCCACATAGCGATCCAAGGAATGCTTGGTCAAATCTAGCGTAATTGTCGCAACCTTGTCCAAGAAATAACGGTCGTGGCTGACGATAATGAGGGCACCGCTATAGTTTACCAAGTAATTCTCTAGCCAGGCGATGGTTTCAATATCCAAGTGGTTAGTTGGCTCGTCCAAGACCAAGAGATTGGGCTTTTCAAGGAGCATTTTGGCAAGTGCCAAACGAGTATTTTGACCACCAGAAAGCTCAGCAATTTTCATCTGCCACATAGACTCGTCAAACTTGAATCCATTTAAAATCGCTCGAATATCAGCTTCATAGGTAAAGCCGCCTGCTTGGCGAAAATTCTCAGATAAGCGATCGTAATCTGACATCAGTTTATCCAAATCCTCACCAGACTTTTCACCCATCTCCAGCTCCATCTGACGAAGTTGTTTCTCAGTCCGACGCAAGTCATCAAAGACATGAAGCATCTCATCGTAGATGGTATTTTCAGACTCAAAACGGCTATCTTGGGCTAGGTAAGACAGAGAAATATCTTTTTTCTTATTGATTTCTCCACTAGTTGGCTCCTCTTCTCCAACCAAAATCTTCAAAAGAGTAGACTTACCTGCTCCATTTTTCCCAACAAGAGCAATCCGGTCTCGTTCATCAACCTGCAGGTTAATATTATCGAAAAGAACCTCTCCTGCAAAAGAACGTTCAATTTTATTAGCTTGTAAAATAATCATACAAACAGTATAGCATGTTTCCCTAAGGCATTCAAGATAATCGTAAGTATTTTAGCGAAGAATTTGTAACATAAAATAAATTATGTAAAATTTGTATTGGATTCCTTCACTATCTTGTTGGATTTTCTAACAAGATAATCTTGCTTCAAATAGTTATCGCACAATTCTATTATTTAATTCTTTTCCATTATATACGTACGTATAGCAGATTGAAATAAGATGAGAACAAATCGATTGAGGAAGTAAAATTAATTTCTATAAATGTTTTAGAAATTGTTTCGTACTATTTTAGATTTACCTACTATATATACAATATTTTCGGAGCATTCAACTTTTTAACTCTATTTATTACTAGATTTCATAATTAAAAAGCCTGTCACACAAGCTCAAATACTTGATATGACAGGCTTTTTGAATGCCAATTATTTAACAGCGTCTTTAAGAGCTTTACCAGCTTTGAATGCTGGAACTTTAGAAGCTGCAATTGTCATTTCTTTACCAGTTTGTGGGTTGCGACCTTTACGTTCTGCACGCTCACGAACTTCAAAGTTACCAAAACCGATCAATTGAACTTTTTCACCAGCTGCAAGATAGTCAGCTACTGCTGCAAATACAGCTTCAACTGCTGCTGCTGAGTCTTTCTTAGTCAATTCTGTAGCTTCTGCTACTTTAGCGATCAAATCTTGTTTGTTTGCCATGTTAACGATTCCTCCAAATAATTTCTAATTAACAAATATAATCATATCCTAAAATCCCTTTTAGGTCAAGTTAAAAACGCTATTTCTTCCCATTTTATTTATTTTTTAGGAATGGTAACGTACCAAAATAGCCCACGCATTCTCACCCGTGTGAGTTTGAATAATGGAACCTGTTTCTAAAACAGAAATTGGCTTTTCAACATAAGCTTGTAAGCTTTCTTTCATCTCTTTTGCCCAATCAGCACTACCAGAATATGAAATTCCAATCTCTGCTACAGAACGTTCAGAGAGAGATGTTGTCAACTCATCTAACCATTTTTTAAAGGTTTTAGTTCCACGACCTTTAACCATTGGCTGCAATTCATGGTCTTTCATTTGCATGACAACACGGATATTGAGAAGGGAGCTCAACAATCCAGTTACACGGCCAATTCGTCCACCTTTGACAAGATTTTCCAAAGTTGAAACGCCAATATAAAGTTCTGTGTTGTTTTTAACCTCTTCTACATGAGATAAAATTGTCTCCATGTCTTTGCCTTCTTGTGCTAATTTAGCAGCTTCGACAACTTGGAATTTCAAGGCTTGGTCAGTGAAGGAACTATCGATAACTGTCACATCGGCAGTAGATAAACTAGCACCTTGGCGCGCTGCTTCTACAGTCCCCGAAAGAGCATGGGACATATGAATAGCAAGAATCTGGCTACCATCCTTGCATAGGTTTTCAAACACTTCAGCAAAGACACCTACAGGCGGCTGGCTTGTTTTCGGAAGATTCTTAGCTTCTTGCATCAAGTGAAGAAATTTACCTTCTTCTTTCAAATCAGCATCAGAATAAACAACATTATCAATCATTACAGATAATGGAACAATTGTAATATCTAATTGCTTTACTAGTTCAGGTTCAATAGTAACAGATGAATCGGTTACAATCTTAATTTTTGTCATAGTATCAATCTTTCTATTTTAGGATTCAGATTGGTTTCCTTGCTTCTAATTATATCAAAAAAAAGATTAAAAATCCTAATGGAGTCAATCAAATTTTCTGTAAAATTTGATATAATCAACTTATAAGAAAAGAGGTGTCCTATGATTAAAAAAATTTACCCCATTTTTACCATTTTACTAGGTGCTGCTATTTATGCTTTTGGACTGACTTATTTTGTAGTTCCCCATCATCTCTTTGAAGGAGGGGCGACAGGCATTACCCTCATCACCTTTTATCTTTTTAAAATCCCTGTTTCCCTCATGAACCTGCTGATTAATATTCCCCTTTTCATCCTAGCTTGGAAGATTTTTGGAGCCAAATCCCTCTATTCTAGTTTACTAGGAACCTTAGCTTTGTCCGCCTGGTTAGCTTTTTTTGAGCATATTCCCCTTCATATTGATCTTCAAGGTGATTTACTAATCACAGCCCTTATAGCGGGAATCCTATTAGGAATTGGCCTTGGAATTATTTTTAATGCTGGAGGTACAACTGGCGGAACTGATATTCTAGCTCGTATTCTCAACAAATACACTCATATATCCATAGGAAAACTGCTCTTTATCTTAGATTTTTGTATTCTCATGTTGATTCTCCTAATCTTCAAGGATTTGAGATTGGTTTCCTACACGCTTTTGTTTGATTTTATTGTTTCTCGTGTTATTGATTTGATTGGTGAAGGAGGATATGCCGGCAAAGGCTTTATGATTATCACAAAACGTCCTGACCAACTTGCTAAGGCAATTAATGATGACCTCGGAAGAGGTGTTACTTTTATTTCTGGTCACGGCTACTATAGTAAAGAAAATTTGAAAATCATCTACTGTATTGTCGGTAGAAATGAGATTGTGAAAATGAAAGAAATGATTCATCGAATCGATCCTCAAGCCTTTATAACCATTACAGAAGCCCATGAAATCCTAGGAGAAGGATTCACCTTTGAAAAAGAATAAAAAGAGGTAGTGTAGTGATCTCAAAAGTTAGACTAAATCATCTATCTTTTGGGTTACAGACAACCTCTTTTTTGTTTTATTTACTCAAGCTCTTAAGACCAATTCCGAGTTACTTCTTCATCAGTCTTTAACTGATCCACTAATTGGTCAACTGAGTCAAATTTGGTCATATCTCGAATGCGATCAAGCCAATAAACCATGACGGTTTCCCCATAAATATCTTGATTAAAATCAAAAATATTGACTTCAAAACGTGCTTCTTCTCCATCAAAGGTCACATTTTTCCCGACACTAGCCATAGCACGATACTTCTGTCTTTGAATCTCAACATCAACGACATAAACGCCATCTGCTGGCATATAAGTACGGTCTAAAAGCACTAAATTCGCTGTCGGATAACCAATTGTACGACCACGAGCATTACCATGAACCACCATACCTCTTGATGGAAGCGGTGCCCCCAAAAGTTTTCCTGCTTCTTTCACATTTCCATCTAAAATAGCTTGACGGATACGAGTTGAACTAATCTTTCCTTTCTCATCTTCTACAGGTGGAACAATGATAACTTCTCCATCAAAGTAATCCTTTAAATCTTCTGCTGTTTTTTTGTCAGAACCAAATGTATAATCAAAACCTGCAACAATAATTTTGGCATTCATAGCCTTGATATAAGTTGCAAAAAATTCTTCTGCCGTGAGACTAGCGAATTGACTACTAAAATCAAGGAGATATAATTCTTCTACACCTTCGCGCTTTAATTTTCTTTCACGTTCAGCAGGGTTCAAAATATGCAAAAACAAATCTGGATGATAAGGCTCTAAAGCGATCTTTGGAGATTCATTAAAGGTCATAACGACGATAGGCAATAAATCCTTTCTCGCAGCTTTGTTGGCAACACGAAATAATTCTTGATGCCCCTTATGTATGCCATCAAAATAGCCGAGAACAACGACTGAATCAGATGGTGTGCCAATATCTTTTTGGTTTTTTATAGGAATAGTAATAATCATAAAATAATTATATCATAGCGATAGCTATTTCTGGAACAGAAAATCTGAAATGTCGTTTTTTTCACCTGAAGTGTAGCTGTTTTCAAAAAGCACTTCACTCTATCGTTGCTTAACTATGAACTTTGCAATATTCTTCTCAAAAACTTGTAGGACATCTTCAAAAGTTTGAAAGGAGTGATTAGACTTGTTCGGTAACCATAAAGTGTCATACTATGCTTATGTATGAAAAAGCAATGCAACTAACTCCTGAGAACTTTAAATTACTAATTGGTGCCGAAAAGGTAGAATTTAGAATCGAGGTACACCTATGGCTGTAAAATTTACAAAATGAGACAACTTGGGCAAGATGTTTGAAGAATTTCCTAAACTCCCTGATTTGAAGCAAGTCACTTTCCCTGATGACAAAGAAAAAGCCAAAGCAGCAAAGAAAAACTAGATGACTGCTTTCCAACAACTCCCATCTAATGTGCTTCAGACTGGGTTATTTTTCTCTCCATCTGTTATCTTGGATTCTCGCTAAAGAATATCTTTTTCCTTATCAGAAGGAACGGCTCAAGCCATTCAGACAAGTGAAGGGATGACAAGCCAATATTTGAAACCAGATACCAGTTCTTATTTCATTTTACTATATTAAAAAGTATGGGTACCAAACAAAAAACAGGCTCTCCGAAAACTCGGAAAGCCTTATTTAATGCTACTTCTAGCTTCCTCGCCTTTACAGTTCAAGGCTCGGGATAAAAAGGTTCACTGAACCTTTTTATTTAGCGATTGGGTAAACAGAAACTTGTTTTTTATCGCGTCCTTTACGTTCAAAGCGTACTACGCCTTCAACTTTAGCGAACAAAGTATCGTCTCCGCCACGACCAACGTTTACACCTGGATAGATGTGTGTACCACGTTGACGGTAAAGGATTGATCCACCTGTTACAGTTTGTCCGTCAGCTGCTTTAGCTCCAAGACGTTTTGCTTGTGAATCACGTCCGTTTGATGTAGAACCTCCACCTTTTTTGTGGGCGAAAAGTTGCAAGTTGTTAAGAGTCATTTTTAACATAATGTTTTCCTCCGTGTTAGTTTTCTGTGATAACTCTGGTTTGGACGAACTCAGACGAGTTCTCCGATAAGTTTGCCATACCTAAGAAAAATGATTCAAAGAATAACTGGGTCATTTCTCTCTGGTGTGAAGGAAGATCTTTTGGAATTTCAACCATCAGATAACCACCTTCATCTTCGTTTAATTCTAGGATTGGTTCATAGCCTGCAAATTTCTCAATAGAATTGATAAAGTTAATGGCAAGCGTAGAAACCGATGCACACACGACATCTAAGCCGCATTCGCCACTCTCGGCGTGTCCAGTAATTTCCGCATTCCTCAGCTCGCCATCTTCGGCTCTCTCAAAGACTGCTTGTATCATGTGTTCTCCTTAAAATTAAGCGTTGATTGCGTTGATGACAACTTTAGTATATGGTTGACGGTGACCTTGTTTACGGTGGCTACCTTTTTTAGGTTTGTACTTGTAAGTAACCACTTTCTTTTGTTTTCCTTGTTTTTCAACAGTTCCAACCACAGTAGCTCCAGCAACAAGTGGAGTTCCGACAACAGTGTTTTCACCACCAACAAGAACAACTTCGTTAAAAGTAACTTCTTGACCAGCTTCAACGTTCAATTTTTCAACGTAAACTGCTTGACCAACTTCAACTTTAACTTGTTTTCCGCCAGTTTTGATAATTGCGTATGTGCTCATTATGCACCTCCTATGATTTTTATGGGTTTCCCCGACTTTTTGTGAAGACTCGCCTAGCATCGTGGGACGAACCACTTAAAAGAAGAGCTCTATGTAGAACAAAGTTTAAATTTGTTCTACGACGAGCAACGATGTTCGTGCGGTTGCACAGGATTGTGCATAGTCAACTCTCTAAGTATAGCATATCTCCTATTTTCTTACAAGTAATAACACCTAAAATCAAGCTTTTTCTTTTACTTTTTTCCGCCACGAGGCAAAAAGCATGCTGATATAAAAAATGCTCATCATAATAGGAATACCAAGAATGGTCTTTTCCTGATAGAAAATCGTCAAATAGGCTGAAAAGACAACGCCAAGGATAAAACTACTAAGCAGGCTAACAAATATGAACCCTTCACGCAAAAAAGGAGTGTGCTTAGTTCGGAAATAATTTCCAAAAGCTAGCATTGTTCGTTTGATATTCCCTGTCATAAAGGCATTATTATAAGCAATACCCGAAACCTCACCAAAGGCAGTTGTCACCAGTCCCATACAGAAGGCCAAGGGCGGCACTAGATAGATATTATCTACAGTTTGTGGCACAAAAGCAATAATTATTGATAAGATTACCAAAGGAATCAGTGACAGAATTGGCTTTTTCACAATTCTCAATTTTTCCCTATAAATGGTTAGTAAAAAAACTCCCAGCATAAACGCTATTAAGGTTAAAAGCTTATCCCTAACATCCGAAACATTATTCTGTATTAGCTCTACCGAAAGAAAGACAACATTTCCAGTTTGTCCAGCTACAAGGGTATTCCCGCGAACAATAAAAGTGTAAGCATCCACATATCCAGCACAAAACGTCAAAAAAAGTGCTAACCTTTTAGACTGACGTGATATTTTTCTTATAGGTAATAACCTCATTTTCCCTCCCATTGTATTTTCTCTTAGAAATATTGTACCATTTTCTTTCTAAAAAATCGTAGGCTACCATTTAGATTTTACTATTAGCATAAAAATAATAATAGACAACTATTTATCCGAAAATAGATAGAGGTACCATGTTTGTAGACAAAGCATACAAACCTTTAGTAAAATCATTTCCATGAAACTAGAATAGAGCCCCTCTTAACAAAAATAATTATTTTAATTTATTTCTAATCACTCCTTGACATAAATAACTCTCACCAATAAAAGACTATGTCTTAAAAAAATGGTATAATAAAATCAATACTTGGGCTTGATGGCTATGCTACTAATAACAATTAGGAGAGAAAATCAGGCACTTGTTAACAACAAGGATTATCCCCTTGAGATGAAAGGAACTTTAGAAATCTTATGATGAACATGCAAAACATGATGCGTCAAGCACAAAAACTTCAAAAACAAATGGAACAAAGCCAGGCCGAACTTGCTGCCATGCAATTTGTTGGCAAATCTGCTCAAGACCTTGTCCAAGCGACCTTAACTGGAGATAAGAAAGTTGTCAGCATTGATTTCAATCCAGCTATCGTTGACCCAGAGGACCTTGAAACTCTTTCTGATATGACCGTTCAAGCCATCAACTCTGCTCTTGAACAAATCGATGAAACTACCAAGAAAAAACTGGGTGCTTTCGCTGGGAAATTGCCATTCTAAAAACAAGGACCTAGAGCAATACTTGTCGATAACAAAGGCTAAGAAAGGTGCAAAAATTATAAAAAACGCATAATAGCAAATGAACTGCACCCCAAAAGTTAGACAGAAGAAATCTAACTTTTGGGGTGTTTTTATTATGAAATTAACTTATGATGATAAAGTTCAGATTTATGAACTTAGAAAACAAG